>NZ_JBFULB010000068.1:0-15574 GCF_056400545.1 Stenotrophomonas sp. P5_A8
GGCCGTCTGCGTCGGGGCAGACGGTGCCTGCTGCTGGGCCGGGCGCGCGTGGCCTTCGGTGAGCGGGGCGACGTGCTTTTCGGGGATGCTGATCGCATCGTACTTGCGGTCGTAGTACTGGGCGAAGCTGGCGGCCAGGTCGTGGTCGTTCATCTTGCGCATGTCGGCACGGCTGTGGCCGGTCAGCGCTTGGACGTCATCGCCGATCTGCGCCATGATCCGCGGCCGCATGTCGATCTRCTCGCCATGGCGGTCGCGCACCACGCCGAACGTGCCGGTGGCGATCGCGGTCTGGATCGAGCCGTAACCGGCCTCGCCCTGCTGGTGCGCCAAGTACAGGTCCAGCCCGGTCGGCTTGTCTTCGCCGGACAGGTACGGATGCCCGGTGCGGTCGTGCCGCTTCTGCATGTCCGTCAGGTTGCGCTGGAACATCTCCGCGGCCGCTTCGGTGTTACGGGTCGGATCGAACTCGTGACCTTTCAGGCCGTAACGTTCTGCGGTGGACGGCAGGAACTGGAACAGGCCCTTGGCGTGGGTGGTCTTGTTCTCGGCGCGCTCGTCGAAGCGGCCGCCGGTTTCGATGTGCGCAAACCGCAGGAAATCCTCGCTCGGGATGCCCTTGCGCTGTGCGACCTGCTCGATGATGTCGAGAACTTCCTTTTTACTGTAGTCACGCTGTGCCATGACGTCTTCCTCTGGGGTTGTTGGAGCGGCCTATGCCGCAGTACGCCAACCGGACTCATCCATGAGTCTTCAACATGTCGGTCAACAGGTCCTGCTTGCTGCTTACTTCTGTACGTATGCCTTGGCGGCCGGATCGTAGGCGTAGGTCGCCGTGTCCTGCGGGCCCATCGGACGCGTTGCATCCGGCCCGTCGAAGGTGGTGCCGGTGCGGGTGACGCGGATCGCGGGCAGATCGCTGCCGGCCACGGCGCTGAAGGCCAGTTCGCCATCGCTGCCGATGCACGGCATGGCCTGGCCTTCGTCGCAGGCGGCGGCGTTGTCTTCGCCGGTGGTGACCGAGCCCAGGTAGGCCCAGACGCGGTCGTCCTGTTTGTCCTGCGCGTAGTCCGGGTTGAACACCAGGATGCTGTAGCCATCAATGCTGGTGCCGGCCTCGAAGCTGCTGGTCGGTACCGCCAGCAGCAGCTTGCCACCGGCGGTGCGGTGTTCGACCGGCTTGCGCTTGCTGTCGATGGTGGGCGGGTTGCCGTAGGCGCCGACCTTGCCGATCGAGCGTTCCATGCCCTTGAACACCCAGGGCTTGTCGGCCTTGGTGCCGGTCAGGGTGAAGGTGGCTTCGGTCAGCGTTACCTGGGTCTCCGGGCCGGCCTCGTCTTCGCCCGGCTTGCCGTACTTGGCCACGGTGTTCCAGGCAAAGCCGGTGTAGTACCTGGTGCCGCCCAGTTCGAAGGCATGGCCGAACCAGAAGGTCGCGACCGCGCCATTGGCAACTTCATATGACGTCGCGCCATCGCCGTCGACCTGGTAGATGAAATACAGCACGCTGCCGGCATCGGGCGGCGTGGCGGTAGCGGCGGGAGTAAGGGTGCTCTGCATCGGGGCAACATCCTGTCGTGGCGCGGAGGCGCCCTGTGGTGACGCGGTCGAAGGCGAGGGGCTGCATGCGCTGGCGAGCAGCGCGACCAACAGGCCGACCAACGCCACGCGCACGCGCGGACGCACAAGGCTCGGACTGACGGCGGGAAGGAAGTTCATGCGCCTCTCCATGGATCTGCGGGCATCGGGCAGGAAGGCCGACGCGTAAGACGCCCCGGCCCATGACGGGGGAGCGTGGTAGATGAGCCGGCCGATTCCTTCGACCTCGCATTAGGAACTCATCCAGCGACATCATGGCATATCTGCCAACCCCGTCACAAGGGGAGGGGAATGCGTTGAGCTAAAAGTGTGACCGATTTATCAGATTTCGCCGTCGCGCAGGTAGTCAAACAGCTCGGCATCGCCCTTCAGGCCCAGCTTCAGCATGGCATCGCCCTTTTGACGGCTGATCGTGCTGACGCTCTTGTGCAGCTGCAGGGCGATCTCTTTCACGGTCAGTCCGCTGCCGAGCAGGCGCAGCACTTCGACCTCGCGGGGCGAAAGCGGTTTGGTGCTGATCTCATCGACGTTGTGCGTGCCGATCGCGTCAATGCGCTCCTTCAGCGTGCGGCTCACGTAGGGCAAGCCGCGCTGCACGGTCTGGATGGCCAGCGGCAGTTCTTCCATCGAGGAGGTCTTGTCGACCAGACCGAGCACGCCGATGGAGACCACCATGCGCAGGATCGCCAGGTTGTTGGAGACGCTCAACATCAGCACCGGCAGGTCCGGGAAACGACGGCGGATCATGCCGATCATGGCAAAGCCGTCGGCCTGTTGGCTGCCCGGCATGGAGTAGTCGGTCACCAGCACATCGCAGGGCTGGGTGGTCAATGCGGTGAGCAGTTCGTCGGCGCTGCTGGCCTCGGCCACCACCACACCCACGCCGCTGGCTTCGATCACCGCTTTGGTGCCGATACGGACCACCGGGTGATCGTCAGCGATGATGATGCGCAGGGTCATGGACTAGTATGGTCGCCTAGGCGGACGCCGCTCGGGCCGTGCCGTGGTGGAAACATCATTCTACGGAGATAAGACCGCATGCGTACTCCGGTTGCCCGCTGGCTGTTGCTGCTGGTCCTTGCCCTCGTGCCGATGCTGGCGGTGGGGGCGGACGCGCCGGCCGCGCCGGCGTCGCTATCATCCCGCCAGAGTGAATGGCTTGGTCGGCACCCTACCATCATCCTGGGCATTTACGACAGCGGCTGGCCGCCGTTCGAATCGATGCACGATGGACGTCCGCAGGGCTTGGGTTACGACTACCTGAGCCTGCTCGCGCGGCGCCTCGGGGTACGGGTGGACGTGCGCAGGTACGGCAGCTGGGCCGAGGTGCTCGATGCCGCCTGTCGAGGCGAAATCGATGTGGTGATGAACATCACCCTGAGCGCCGACCGCACCCGATGCGTGGTTTACACCCGTGCCTACATGGATGCGCCGCTGGCCGTGGTCGGGCGCCCCGATGACACCCGCACCTCCACCGACCCGGACCTGCATGGGCTGCGCGTGGTGACCGAGCGCGACTTCGTCACCAGCGACCAGGTGCGCGCGCGCTTTCCGGCCGCGTTGCAGGTCACCGCCGCCGATACGTTGACCGCGTTGAACATGGTCGGCCGCAACGAAGCCGACGTATACATCGGCAACGCGTACGTGGCCAACATGCTGATCGACCAGCACGCGATGCGCCAGGTCACCCTGCTGCGGCCCAGCGACCTGCCACCGGAGCGTCTGCACTTCGGCGTTCCCAATGCCAAGCAGCCGCTGGCCGAAGCACTGGATGGCGCGCTCAGCGAAGTCACCCGCGGCGAACACGACGCACTGGCCCAACGCTGGCTGCATCCGCTGCAGTGGTCCACCCGGTCGCGGCTGATCCTGGGCAATGCCGAGAAGCAGGTGCTGGCCACGCCGCTGCGGATGGCGTTCGCGCCCAACGCCGCGCCGCTGGCCTTCATCGATGCCGCCGGACAGCCCAGCGGCGTGGCGGGCGACTACCTGCGCCAACTGCGCATGGTCGGCGCGCACCTGGCGCAGGTACCGGCGCACGACTGGTTCGAGGTGCGCGAGCAGCTGCGCAAGGGCGAGGTCGACGTGATCATGGGCATTCCCAATGATTCGGCCTACCTCGGGCCGGACTGGGTGTTCAGCCAGCCCTTCATCACCGTGCCCAACGTGATCGTGGTGCGCGCCGACAGCCCCTCGGTACTGGCCCTGGCCGATCTGGACGGGCGCAGCATCCTCTTGTCCGATCCCGAGCGCCTGCGCGGCTACGTGCTGCAGCACGCGCCGAATGCGCGCATCGTGCCCGCGCGCAGTGCCGAGCAGGCCTTGGCGCGGCTGGCCCACGGGGACGCCGACGCCTACATCGGCAATCTGGCCACCACCGATCGCATCGTGCGGGAGAAATACCCCGCGCAGTTGCATGTGACCGCGCCGGCTGGCTTCTCCGACCGCCTTTCGCTGGCGGTCAAGCGCCAGTAC
The DNA here is from genome assembly GCF_056400545.1 of Stenotrophomonas sp. P5_A8. NCBI lineage: Bacteria > Pseudomonadati > Pseudomonadota > Gammaproteobacteria > Lysobacterales > Lysobacteraceae > Stenotrophomonas > Stenotrophomonas sp. P5_A8. The sequence continues at coordinate 4,072 of NZ_JBFULB010000068.1, forward strand.
GCGCCGCTGGCGACCACCTTCGACCGCGTGCTGGTCAACCTCAGCCCGCGCGAGCATGAAGCCATTCGCGGTGACTGGCTGTCGGCCGAGTACCACAGCGAGGTGGACTGGCGTTCGATCGCGCGCTGGGCGGTGCCGCTGGCGCTGGTGCTGCTGACCGCCATCCTGGTGCACGGCTGGGGCTACTGGCGGCTGCGCCGTGAGGTCGGCATGCGCCGGCGCCTGGAGCAGCGCCTTGCCGGGGTGACCGACAACCTGCCGGCCACCGTGTATCAGGCGCGGCGCGACAGCCGTGGCGAGTTCTCCTTCCCGTACATCGCCGGCGACCTGGAAGCGCTGTTCGGCTTGAGCGTGGCCGATGCGATGGCGGACGAGAAGCGGCTGATGGCCTGCATCGATGCGCAGGATCGCGAGCGTGTCCGCCAGGCGCTGGACCACGCCGCACGCGATTTCGCCGCGCTGGACATCGAGTTCCGCACCAGCCCACACGGCAGCCTTCGTTGGGTGCGCTCGCGCGCGCTGCCCTACGCGGTCGATGCCGGTGAAATCCTGTGGAGCGGGTACTGGGTGGATGTCACGGAGGCACGTGCACAGGCCGATGCGCTGGCTGCCGCCAAGGCTGCGGCCGAGCACGCGACCGCGGCCAAGTCCGATTTCCTGGCCACGATGAGCCATGAGATCCGCACGCCCATGAGCGGAGTGCTGGGCATGCTTGAAGTGCTGGCCCATACCCCGCTCGATGGCGAACAGCGGCGCATCATCGCGGTGATCGAGGACTCGGCGCAGATGCTCCGGCACATCCTTGACGACATCCTGGACTACTCGCGGATCGAAGCCGGCGCGCTGCGCCTGGAACTGCAGCCGCTGGCGCTGCGCGGCCTGCTCGACAACGTGCAGCAGCTGCTGTCGCCGCAGGCCGCGGCCAAAGGGCTGACACTGCAGCTGCAGGTCGATGTGGCGGTGGCGCCGATGCACCTGGGCGATGGCATGCGCCTGCGCCAGATCGCGTTCAACCTGCTCAGCAATGCCATCAAGTTCACCGAGCAGGGCGGCGTTGCCATCGCGCTGGGCGTGACCGACGAGGAGGATGGCGCGCAGCGGCTGCGTCTGGCGGTGACCGACACCGGTATCGGCATCTCACCGGGGCAGCGCGAGCGCCTGTTCAAGCCCTTCGCCCAGGCCGATATCGCCACCACCCGCCAGTACGGTGGCACCGGGCTGGGCTTGAGCATCTGCCAGCGGCTGGTCGCCTTGATGGGCGGCAGCCTGGAACTGCACAGCGTGCCCGGGGAGGGTACTGAAGTGGTGGTGCACCTGCTGTTGCCGCGGGTGCCGGCGATGGAGTCCGATGCGGCCCCGGCACGCGACGGCGAGCCGTTGGGTGCGTTGCCGGAGACGCTGCGGCAGTACCGCGTGCTGGTGGTGGAGGACCATCCCACCAACCAGGCGCTGATGCGCTGGCGGCTGCAGCAACTCGGCCTTGCCTACGCGCTTGCCGCGCAGGGGCAGGACGCGCTGGCGCTGCTGGAGCAGGAACACTTCGACCTGGTGATCACCGATTGCCGGATGCCGGTGCTGGACGGCTACGCCATGACCCGGCGCCTGCGCGAACGCGAACTGGAGCGCGGCCTGCCGCGGATGCCGGTGATCGCATTGACTGCCAGCGCGCTCGCCGAAGACCTGCAACGCTGCCGCGAGGCCGGCATGGACGATCTGCTGGCCAAGCCTGTCGCGCTGGCCACCTTGCGCCAGGTGCTGCTGCGCTGGCTGCCCGGCCACGAGGAAACGCCGGTGGCCGTCCCGCAGGCGACACCGTCGGGCGCGATGCCGACGCGCACGGCGATCGTGCAGCGCTTCGGTTCCGAGCATGTGGCCGGCGTGATGATCGAGAGCATGCGCAGCACCACCGAAGAGGACCTGCGCCGCGCCCAGGCGGCTCGCGCGCAGGGTGACAGTGACACGGTGGCAGAGGTGCTGCACCGCATTGTCGGCGGGCTGGGCACCCTCGGTGCCGGTGTGCTGGTGGAACAGGCGCGTTCGCTGATGCAGCAGGTCGGCGTGCACGGCGTGGATGCCTGCGGCGAGGAACTGGAGCGCTTCGATGCCGCCCTGCGCACTTACCTGGCGTCGCTGCAACAGGACTGACGGTCAGCGTGCCTGCTGCAGGTACTCGATGACCTGACGCCGCCGTTCCGCATCGGCGGTGGCATTGACCATCCGCGACCCCGGCACAACGGCGGCCGGCGCGCGCAGGAAGGTATCCAGGGTGTCCGTGCTCCAGGTGATGTCGGCCTGGCGCATTGCAGTGGAATAGGGATAGTCGGCCAGGCTGCCGGCGCGACGCCCGACCACCCCGTGCAGGTTGGGACCGAAACGATGCACGCCACCCGGGGTGACGGTGTGGCATCCGGCACAGATCGCGAACGCGCGCTGCAGCTGCTGTTGATGCACCTGCTCGGGCGTCTGCGCAGTGCGCGTGCACGCACACAGGCACAGCGCGACCCCGAGCAGGCAGGCGTGTCGCATCACATGCCCGTGTAGTTCGGGCCGCCACCGCCCTGCGGGGTCACCCAGACGATGTTCTGGGTGGGGTCCTTGATGTCGCAGGTCTTGCAGTGCACGCAGTTCTGCGCATTGATCTGCAGCTGCTCCTGGCCCTGCGCACCGACGAATTCGTACACCCCGGCCGGGCAGTAGCGCGCTTCCGGGCCGGCATACTCGGCCAGGTTGATCCGCACCGGCACGCTGGCGTCCTTGAGCGTGAGGTGACTGGGCTGGTCTTCGGCATGGTTGGTGCTGCTCAGGAACACCGAGCTGAGCTTGTCGAAGGTGAGCACGCCATCGGGCTTGGGATAGACGATCCTGGCGTGCTTGTCGGCCGCCTCCAGACAGGCGTGGTCCGGGGTGCTGTGGCGCAGCGTCCACGGCGGGTTGCGGATGCCGAGCTTGGGCAGCAGCCACTGCTCGATGCCGGTCATCAGCGTGGCCACGGTCTGGCCCTTCTTGAACCACTGCTTGAAGTTCTTGGACTGCTTGAGCTCCTCATGTAGCCAGCTGGTCTCGAACGCGGCCGGGTAGGCGCTGAGTTCGTCGTGCTGACGATCGGCGGCGAGCGCATCGAACGCTGCATCGGCGGCCAGCATGCCGGTCTTGATCGCCGCATGGCTGCCCTTGATCCGGCTGACGTTGAGGAAGCCGGCCTCGCAGCCGACCAGCGCGCCACCGGGAAACACCGTCTTGGGCAGCGACATCAGGCCGCCGGCGGTGATCGCGCGCGCGCCGTAACCAATGCGCTTGCCGCCTTCCAGGTGCTTGCGGATGGACGGGTGGGTCTTGAAACGCTGGAATTCTTCGAACGGGCTCAGCCACGGGTTCTTGTAATCCAGGCCGACCACGTAGCCGATCGACACCTTGCCGCCGTCGGCGTGGTACAGGAACGCGCCGCCATAGGTGGCGTTGTCCAGCGGCCAGCCGGCGGCATGCACCACCAGGCCCGGCTCATGCTTGGCCGGATCGATCTGCCACAGTTCCTTGATGCCGATACCGTAGGCCTGCGGGTCCTTGCCGGCATCCAACTGGTAGCGCGCGATCAACTGGCGGCCAAGGTGGCCGCGCGAGCCTTCGGCAAAGATCGTGTACCTGGCATGCAGTTCCATGCCGCGTTCGAAATTGGGGCCGGGGGTGCCGTTCTTTTCGATGCCCATGTCGCCGGTGGCCACGCCCATCACCGCGCCTTCGGCGGTGTAGAGGACTTCGGCGGCGGGGAACCCGGGGAAGATCGACACTTCCAGCGCTTCGGCCTGCTGCGCCAGCCAGCGGGTCACCTCGCCCAGGCTGACAATGTAATTGCCGTCGTTGTGGAAGCACTCCGGCAGCAGCGCATGCGGGGTGCCGCGCGCGCCGGTTTCGCTGAGGAACAGGAACTCGTCACGGGTGACTTTCTGCTTCAGCGGCGCGCCGCGCTCGGCCCAGTCCGGGAMGAGCTCGGTCAGCGCGCGCGGGTCCATGATCGCGCCGGACAGGATGTGCGCACCCGGCTCGGAACCTTTCTCCAGGATGCACACGGACAACTCGCGGCCGGCCTCGATCGCGCGCTGGCGCAGGCGGATCGCGGTGGCCAGGCCGGCGGGGCCGGCGCCGACGATCACCACGTCAAATTCCATGGCTTCACGCGGGGGCAGGACGGGGGTCTCTTCGCTCATGGGGGTGCGTAACTCTTGGGTAGTGCCGTCGGCCAAAGCCGCTGGCGGTTGCCTGGGAATCGCGCGCGCGGCAGACGGCGCAACTACTGGATCAGGTGTGCAGGGTAGCCGGACGCGGCGTTTCCGCCTAGATCGCCGACGTTGACGCCACGTGAGTGCGTGCTTCACGCATGCCGATGGTGCGGCGCACCAATGCCGATGCGCCCGCAATCTTGAGTGGGGGTAGCGCCACGTGTCGTCCGCTGCGCACGGCGCTCATGGCGCCTGCCAGCCAGCCAGCCACGCACGGCGTGGCTCTACCTGGGTGGGCCGCCGGCAGCACCTGCGGTCGCGTCATTGCCGCGGCCGTGCTGCGGCGTGCCTTGGCCGGATGMGGTGCAGCGACCACAATGGCCCCCTGTTTGATCGCCTTCATGCCCGGGTAGCCATGTCACTGAATCCGTACGACCTGTTTGATGTCCGCGCCCTGCTCACCGATGAGGAGCGTGCCGTGCAGGACACGGTGGCGCGCTTCACCGACGCGCGCGTGCTGCCGATCATCGGCGACGCGTTCGACCAGGGCCGCTTTCCGGACGAGTTGATCCCGGAAATCGCCGCGCTCGGTCTGCTCGGCTCCAGCCTGCCCGAGCAGTACGGCGGTGGCGGGCTCAACGCGGTCAGCTACGGCCTGATCTGCCAGGAGCTGGAGCGCGGCGATTCTGGCCTGCGCAGCTTCGTCTCGGTGCAGAGTTCGCTGTGCATGTACCCGATCTTCGCCTACGGCAGCGAGGAACAGCGCACGCGCTGGCTGCCGGACATGGCCGCCGGCAAGGTGATCGGCTGCTTCGGCCTGACCGAGGCGCATGGCGGTTCGGATCCGGCGGCGATGAAGACCCGTGCGGTACGCGATGGCGGCGACTGGGTRGTCAACGGCAGCAAGATGTGGATCACCAGCGGCCCGGTGGCCGACATCGCCATCGTCTGGGCGCATACCGAAGACGGCATCCAGGGTTTCGTGCTGGAGAAGGGCATGGCCGGTTTCACTACCCAGGAAATCAAGCACAAGATGAGCCTGCGTGCCTCGCTGACCGGTGCGCTGTTCTTCGACAACGTACGCGTGCCAGAGCGCAACCGCCTGCCCAACGTGCAGGGCCTGAAGGGCCCGTTGGGCTGCTTGAACCAAGCCCGATACGGCATCAGCTGGGGCCCGATCGGGGCCGCGGTGGCGTGCCTGGACGAGGCGCTGAACTACACCAAGCAACGGGTGCTGTTCGGGCGCCCGGTGGCGGCCACACAGAGCGCGCAGATCAAGCTGGCCGACATGGCCCGGCGGATCACCACGGCGCAGTTGCTGGCGCTGCAGCTGGGGCGGTTGAAGGATGCCGGGCAGCTGCATCCGCAGCAGGTCAGTCTGGCCAAGTGGAACAACTGCCGCATGGCGATAGACATCGCGCGCGAATGCCGCGACCTGCTCGGCGGCGCGGGCATCACCACCGAACACATGGCGATTCGGCACGCGCTGAACCTGGAATCGGTGATCACCTATGAGGGCACCGAGACCGTGCACCAGCTGGTGATCGGGCGCGAGCTGACGGGCATCAACGCGTTTTAAGGGTGTCGGCTTAAGGGTGTCGGCGGTGTCGGGAGCCGGCCAGCGGCCGGCACTACCGTTGAACGGGCCACTTGAGCAACGGTCAGGTGCTACGCGGCCGGCAGGTGCCTGTGTCACCGGTAGGTGCCGACCGTTGGTCGGCACGGCGTGCTATTCCCCGCCGGCGAACCCGTTCTGGCGCCATGCCTCGTACATCACCACGGCGACCGTGTTGGACAGATTGAGGCTGCGGTTGTCCGGCTGCATCGGCAGGCGCAGGCGCCGACCATCGGGGAGTGCGTCAAGCAGGTCCTGTGGCAGGCCGCGGGTTTCCGGGCCGAACAGGAAGGCATCGCCGTCTTCGAACTGCTGGGTGTCGTAACGCACGCTGCCGCGGGTACTGAGGGCGAACAGTCGCCGGGGTGCGATGGTCTGCAGGGCGGTAGCCAGGTCTGGATGCACCTGCAGTCGAGCGTATTCGTGATAGTCCAGGCCGGCGCGTTTGAGCTGCTTGTCGCTCAGGTCGAAACCGAGCGGCTCGATCAAATGCAGCCGCGCGCCGGTGTTGGCGCAGAGGCGGATCACATTGCCGGTGTTCGGCGGGATTTCGGGTTGGAACAGGATGACGTGGAACGTGGGCGCGGTCATCGCCGCAGTTTACGCGGCTGCTGCGCGTTACCGCAGCAACCGGTTACGGACGGACCAGCACCTGGACAGCGGTTTCCAGCGCCAGGGCCTGCAGATCGGCGGCCGACGGACGCACCTGCAGGGCCGGCAGKTTGACGATCACGTCGCGGGCGACGGCGGTGGCGGCGGCGGTCAGGGTGGCGACGTAATCGCGATCGTTGACCTGTTCGGCAGCCAGGGCCTGGCGCTGTTCGGCGGTCGGGCGCACTTCCACCGAGGCCAGCGTGGTGACGCGGCGGCTGCCGGCCAGTTCGGCGCGGTAGTCGGCAATCAGGCCAGCGGTCGGGCGGACTTCCACCAGGGCCAGGGTCGGGATGGCGCTGCTGCGCTCGACCTCGGCCTGGGCAATCTGGTCGGCCGACGGGCGGACCTGCAGGGTATCCAGGGTGGTGATGGCGGCGGCCTGCACGTTCGAAGCAAACGCGGAACCGGCGGCGAGGGCGATGGCGATGGCGAGGATCTTGGTGTTCATGGCGGGCCTGTTTAGTGTTGGTGGGCAGTGGTGTGGTAGTAAGGTAGTACACCGGTTCGGGGCTTGCAAGAACAATCTGCACTTTCTTTATTTTGTTCAGCGCGGAGTCAGTTTTGTTCTGTTCTTCGCGTTGCCCCACCCAGTACCAAGCAGGCGCCGTGCCAACTTTTAGTGGTTGATTTAAAAGGGTTTTGTGTTTGATTCAGGGTGTCCGCTGTCCGGACACCTGTCCGCGCCGGGCGCGCCTTGGTCCGCGGCCTGGTGCTCAGCAATGAGTGAGCAGGCCTATCAAAGGCGCCCAGGGGCAGGAAGTTCCCCGATACCGGCAATGACTGTTGGCGGATGCCGCGGGTGCCCGCCACGCGCTAGCATCGGTCTTCACTTTCATGACCAAGGAAACGGAATGACCGTCCAACTCCGCCCGCGTGCCGCGCTGCTGGCTGTAGCGCTCTCCGCCGCCCTGGGCAGCTTCGTGCCGGCGCCTGTGCTGGCCAAGCCCGCCACGCCGGCCAAGGTGGACATTCCGTTCGAGCAGTTCACCCTTCCCAACGGCCTGCGCGTGGTGGTGCACACCGACCGCAAGGCCCCGATCGTGGCGGTGAACATCTGGTACCACGTGGGCAGCAAGGACGAACCGGCGGGGCGCACCGGCTTCGCGCACCTGTTCGAACACCTGATGTTCCAGGGCAGCGAAAACCACAACGGCGAGTACTTCGAGCCCTTCAAGCAGGTCGGTGTGACCGGCCAGAACGGCACCACCAACACCGACCGCACCAATTACTTCGAGAACGTGCCGACCACCGCGCTGGACATGGCGTTGTGGATGGAGTCAGACCGCATGGGCCATCTGCTGGGTGCGATCGATCAGGCCGCGCTCGACGAACAGCGCGGCGTGGTCCAGAACGAAAAGCGCCAGGGCGAAAACCAGCCTTACGGGCAGGTCTGGGAAAAGCTGACCCGCGCGATGTATCCGGAAGGCCACCCGTACCACCACAGCGTGATCGGGTCGATGAACGACCTCAACGCGGCGTCGCTGGATGACGTCAAGACCTGGTTCCGCACTTGGTACGGCCCCAACAACGCGGTGCTGGTGCTGGCCGGCGACATCGACTTGGCCACCGCCAAGGAAAAGGTCGCCAGGTACTTCGGCGACATCCCGGCCGGTCCGAGCATGGCCCAGCCGAAGGTGGACGTGGCCAAGCGCGAGAAGAGCACGCGTGAAGTGATGACCGACAAGGTGCCGCAGGCGCGCATCTACCGCGCCTGGAACGTGGCCCAGGTCGGCACCACCGACCTGGACCAGCTGCAGCTGTTCGCCCAGGTGCTCGGCGGTGCCAAGTCCTCGCGTCTGGACCAGCGCCTGCTGCACCAGGACAAGCTGGTGGACAACATCAGCGCCGGCGCCTACAGCTCGCAGCTGGGGTCCAACTTCGTGGTGATGGCCACCGTGAAGCAGGGCGTGGACCCGGCCAAGGTCGAAGCGATCATCGACGAGGAAATCAAGCGCCTGGTCAAGGATGGCCCGAGCGCCGATGAACTGAGCCGTGGCAAGACCGCCTTCCGGGCCGGCTTCATCCGTGGCATCGAGCGTATCGGCGGCTTTGGCGGCAAGGCCGATGCGCTGGCCGAATGCACCGTGTTCGAAGGCGATCCGGGTTGCTTCCGCCGGTCGCTGGCGACCATCGATGCGGCCAGCGCCGACGACGTGCGCAGCGCCGGTGCCAAGTGGCTGGGCGTGGGCGACCACACGGTGGTGGTGGAGCCGGGCGCGCGCGTGGCGCTGGCCGAATTGCCGTCCGAATCGCCCAAGCCGTTCACCGTACCGGCCGTGGATCCCAAGTTCACCACCCTGCCCAAGCAGGTCGACCGCAGCACCGGCGTACCGCAGACCAAGACCTTCCCGGAGCTGAAATTCCCGCAGCTGCACCGCGCCACGCTCAAGAACGGCACCCAGGTGATCCTGGCCGAACGCCACGACATTCCGGTGGTGCAGTTCAGCTATGAATTCCCCGGTGGCTTCACCGCCGACCAGGGCCGCAAGCAGGGCACCGCCAACTTCACCATGGACCTGATGGGCGAAGGCGCCGGCAAGCTCGGCGCACTGCCGTTCGCCAACGCCGCCGATGCCCTCGGCGCCAGCCTGGGTGCGTCGGCATCGCTGGACAGCGCCAGCGTCTACCTGTCGGCCTTGAAGGAAAACCTGGCCCCGTCGCTGGCCCTGTATGCGGACATGCTGCGCCAGCCGCGCTTCGAGCAGGGCGAGATCGACCGGGTCAAGGCGACCTGGATCGCCGGCATCCAGCAGGAGAAGGTCAACCCCAGCGCGGCGGCGATGCGCGTGATGCCGACCCTGTTGTACGGCGCCGGTCATCCGTACGCGATTCCGTTCACGGGCAGTGGCAATGAAGCCGACATCCAGTCGCTGACCCGCCAGGACCTGGTCGATTTCCACCGTGACGCGCTGCGTCCCGAGCAGGGCACGCTGATCGTGGTCGGCGACACCACCCTGAAGGAAATCGTGCCGCTGCTGGAGCGTCAGTTCGGTGACTGGAAGGGCCAGGGCACTGCCCCGCCGGTCAAGGCGCCGGTCGACGTGGCCCGCCCGACCCACGCCCGCGTGTACCTGATCGACCAGCCCGGCGCCGTCCAGGCCAACCTGTTCGCCAGCCAGGTGGTCCCGTCGGCGATGGATCCGGGCAGCACCCGCTTCGACATCGCCAACGGCGTGCTCGGCGGCGACTTCACGTCGCGCCTGAACATGAACCTGCGTGAGGAGAAACACTGGTCCTACGGTGCCGGCAGCAGTGCCAGCAACACCCTGGGCCAGCGCCCTTGGGGTGCCCGTGCGCCGGTGCAGATCGACAAGACCGCCGAGTCGATGCGGGAAATGCAGAAGGAGATCCGCGACTTCGCCAGTGGCGCCAAGCCGGCCACTGCCGCCGAAGTGGCGCGCATCCGCAACATCCAGACGCTGAGCCTGCCCGGCGCGTATGAAACCGCCAGTGCGGTGCTGGGCACCATCAGCGGCATCGTGCGTTACCAGCGTCCGGACGACTATGTGTTCAAGCGCAAGGCCGAGATCGAGGCCATGACCCCGGCGCAGGTGCAGCAGGCGGCGGCCACGCTGGACCCGAACACCCTCACCTGGGTGGTGGTCGGTGACCTGAAGCAGACCGAGAAGGAGGTCCGCGCGCTGAACCTGGGCGAGGTCCACGTGATCGATGCAGATGGCAAGGTAGTGCCGGCCGCTGGCCGGCAACCTCGCTGACCTGCCGAAGCAGGGGGCCGGGCTTCGGCCCGGCACCCCATCACCCCCGATTCAGCCGTTTCCCGCACACTCCTTTCTCGTCGCCCAGCCAGGTCTCCCACATGCGCGTTCTTCTGCTTTCCCTGCTCACCCTCAGCGCCACCGCCTGCACGTGGGTGCCGATCGAACCGGTAGGCAAGACCGTGCGCGTGCTGCCTCCCGGCCAGGTGCCGAGCGGCTGCCAGAGCAAGGGCGAGGTGGTGGTGACGGTCAAGAGCAAGGTGGCCTTCTACAACCGCAACCCCCTGCGCGTGCAGGAAGAACTGGAAACCCTGGCACGCAATGAAGCCCCCAGCGCCGGGGCCAATGCCGTCCAGGCCAGTGGCCAGCCGGCCGATGGCAGCCAGCGTTTCCTGGCCTTCCAGTGCCCGCCTCGCTGAACCCTTCAGCGCCCGGCCGCGCACCATACGCCCAAGCGTGAATTCGTAAAGGTGCGGTGAAGGCAAGGCCGGCTTACAATAGCGCCCCCTTTGCCTGAGCCTTGGCGCTAACTGATGCTCTTCAAGAATGTCTCTATCGCCGGCCTGGCGCACATCGACGCGCCGCACACGCTGACGTCCAAGGAAATCAACGAACGTCTGCAGCCGACGCTGGATCGTCTGGGCATCCGTACCGACGTGCTCGGCGATATCGCCGGCATCCACGCCCGTCGTCTGTGGGATGCGGACATGCTCGCCTCCGATGCGGCGACCCTGGCCGCCCGCAAGGCGCTGGAAGATGCCGGGATCGGCGCCGACAAGATCGGCCTGCTGGTCAACACCTCGGTCAGCCGCGACTATCTGGAGCCGTCCACCGCCAGCATCGTCTCGGGCAACCTGGGCGTGGGCGATGAGTGCATGACCTTCGACGTCGCCAACGCCTGCCTGGCCTTCATCAATGGCATGGACATCGCTGCGCGCATGCTTGAGCGCGGTGAGATCGACTACGCGCTGATCGTCGATGGCGAAACCGCCAACCTGGTCTACGAGAAGACCCTCGAGCGCATGGCCCTGCCGGGCGTGACCGCCGATGACTTCCGCAACGAGATGGCCGCGCTGACCCTGGGCTGCGGTGCCGCCGCCATGGTGATGGCACGGACCGAACTGGTGCCCGACGCGCCGCGTTACCGCGGTGGCGTGACCCGTTCGGCCACCGAGTGGAACCAGCTGTGCCGCGGCAACCTGGACCGCATGGTCACCGACACCCGCATGCTGCTGATCGAGGGCATCAAGCTGGCCCAGAAGACCTTCGTGGCTGCACGCGAAGCGCTGGGCTGGGCGGTGGAC
>NZ_JBFULB010000069.1:0-15538 GCF_056400545.1 Stenotrophomonas sp. P5_A8
TGGTAGCTGTCGGTCACCGCTTCGGCCGAGCCCTGCGGGTTGCCGAGGCGGCCACCGCCCTGCATCAGGATCTGCTCGCTGCGGGTGAGTGGCTTGTTTTCCTGCAGGCGGTCCACGCGACGCCCGGCATCACGGGCCAGCCCATCGGCAGCGCGCTCCAGGTGACCCCACATCGCATCGCCCTTGCCGATCTTGTCGTCCTGGGCCTGCTTCAGCAGGGCCTGGAAGGCGGCCAGCTGGGTGCGGGCGAGGGCCAGGTCCGGCGTATCGGCCGTCAACAGCGCCACCAGCTGCTTGGCATCGCCGACGATCTTGAGCTGGTAATACGCCGCCGAGCGCCCTTCGGCCGCCTCGATCTCCTTCAGCTGGGCGTGACGACGTTCGTCTTCGCGCTTCTCCAGCGCGGCATCCAGCGCATCGCTGGCATCGAAGAAGGCCATGTAGGCCTGCATCAGCGGGCCGTGCTGGGTGCGCATGCCAGCGTGGTCGTCGCGCAGGTAATCCTCGCGGGTGTAGTAGCGGTCGGTCTGTTCGATCAGCGCGTACAGGTCAACGAAGCGCTGCTGGTAGGCGCGCGCAGGCGCATCCAGCGCGGCATCGGCCGGCGTCATCGCCAGCGCCGCCACCATCGGTTCATTGCACAGCGCGACGCGGTGCGACAGCACCATGCCCGGCCCGCGCACGTGCGTCTCCTTGCCGGTCGGGCCCGCCTTCGGATCCTGCATCCAGCCGGTGTACTGCTGGAAGCCCTCGTGGATGGGCTGCTCCACCGCGTTGAAACACGCGACGTAAGCATTCACCTTCTCAACGCCCTCGGTATCGGCGGCGTGCGAGGGGCCTTTGCTGCAGGCGCCGAGCAGGCCGATGACGGCGATGGCGGCGGCGAGCGATGCACTTCGTTTGCGATGGGACATTCAACAGACCAGACAAAAGGGGGCACGCACAGTAGCAGTTGCGCGTGCAGCCTTTGTCGACGACCGGGCCCTGCGACGCTGCCGCAGGCTCAATCCAGGAACAGATCGGGCAGCAGCGGTCGCGACGGATCCACCGCGTAGCCGCTCAGGTCGGTGATACCGGCCTGCGCCAGTACCTCGTCATCAAGCAGGAACTGCCCGCTGAAACCGGCCGCATCGCGGGTCAGCACCGCGTGCGCGGCATCGGCCAGGATCTGCGGCGTGCGGCAGCCGTTGATATCCACGCCGGGAATCATGTTGACCGCATCGGTGGCGATGATCGTGCGTGGCCACAACGCGTTGACCGCCACGCCCTGGGGCCCGAACTCGGCGGCCAGGCCCAGGGTGACGAAGCTCATGCCCATCTTGGCCAGCGTGTAGCCGGTATGCGGACCCCACCATTTCGGGTCCAGGCTTGGCGGCGGCGCCAGGGTGAGGATGTGCGGGTTGGGCGCCTGCAGCAGATATGGCAGGCAGGCCTGCGCGCACAGGAAGCTGCCGCGCGAATTGACCTGCTGCATCAGGTCGAAGCGCTTCATCGGGGTATCCAGCGTGCCACGCAGCCAGATCGCGCTGGCGTTGTTGACCAGAATGTCGATGCCGCCAAAGGTGTCCACCGTCGCGGCGACCGCCGCGCGCACCTGGTCTTCCTCGCGGATGTCGCACTTCAGTGCCAGGCCCTGGCCACCGGCAGCGGTGACTGCTTCGACGGCGCTGTGGATGGTGCCGGGCAGCTTCGGATTGGGCACCGCCGATTTGGCCGCGATGGCCACGTTGGCACCGTCGCGCGCCGCGCGCAGGGCGATGGCCAGGCCGATGCCGCGCGAGGCGCCGGTAATGAAGAGGGTCTTGCCTTGCAGACTGGCCATTGTCCGTTGCTCCTGCGCAATCGTTGATGGGGCAGTATGCCGCGCCCACGCAGAGTTCACCGCTTCTTGACGATAGTGTCCTCCGGTCACCGCTGCGAGGTACTTGCCATGCGCCGTTCCCGTTGCCTGCTGCCTGTCCTAGGCCTGCTCCTGATGACCACGGCCTGCCAGGGCGATTCCTCCGCTCCTGCCCCGATCATGTCCAACGGCGCGACTGCCGCCGCCCCAACGCCGCCTGCCGACGGCGCAGTGCGCTGGAGCCGGGCGGTGGTATGGAGTGGCGATCTGAACAGCTGTCGCCAGGGCGAGGCCGCCGCGTCCCGCGACTGCCTGATCAAGGCGATGCAGAGCGGTGGCGCCGGCCCCGATGCAGTGCGTGCCGCCGAGCAGCTGTCCAGTGGCGGCGAACTTGCCTTCGTTACCGCCTGGCATGAACACGACGGCATCGGCGTGGCCACGGTGGCGTATCCGTTCCGCGCCAACACCAATGAAGGCACGCGCCTCATCGATGCAAGCGGCACGCGCATCGATGTGGACACCGTGCAATGGGACGATGCCCTGCGTGCCGATCCCGGCGTGCAGGCGCTGTTGCAGGCCCATCCGCAGGCGACGCCCTTCGCACCGGCGCAGGCGGCTGGCAGCACGCCGCTGGACGGCGGCGGCGTCCGTCTGCTGTATCGCACGCCGCTGCGTGACTGCCACGCCTGCGCCAACGAAGGGCAACTGCAGATCGGCTATGACTTTGATGCCAAGCGAAATTTCATCGGTCAGCAGGTGGTGCCGGTGACACCGTGAAGTGGCGTCACCCCGCGTAGGTGCGTACCTGCCGCCGCAACAGACGCGGCACGATCCATCGATGCACCGGCGCGACCGGCAGCATGTACAGCCGCCCAAACGCGTTATGGGTGTGCACCACCGTGGCGATCTCCAGCAGATCGCCACGCCATTGCAGCGCCAGCTGCACGCGCAGGTGGCGGTCGTCATCTTCCAGCACGATCGCATCGGGCGTGCACAGCTGCACGGTGAAGATGCCGAGCCGGTCACCCGGCCGTGGATCAACGCTGTCGGGCACCGCACGCAGCGAGCCCAAATCCTTCATGCCGAGCAGGCGCATGCCGCCGTTGCGTATGGCCATCAGCCCATCGAACCAGCCCGGCACCGTCGCGGCCATGTCCTGGTAGGCCTGCAACGCCGAACGTCGCGCGCGCGGCGCTGCCGCCTGGCAGGCGTGTACGAAGTCGGCGCCGGGCAGCTGCGCAGGCAGCACGTTGCCGGCGTCCAGCGGCACCACGCTCACCCCCGGCGTCCTCACGGCTTGGGGCCCTGCCCCTCGTTGTCTTCCCAGTGCAGGATCTTCCGCGTAACGAAGCGGTACACCGGCTTGCCGGTACGGAACCACAGATCGCGCACCCACGAGGTGCGCTTGAGCAGGCGCTTCTCGACCGGGGTGAGCTGTTCACGACAGTACATGCGCTTGTGCTTGAGCAGGTGGCGCAGATCTTCGCGCGCCAGCAGGCGCATCCAGCGCGAGCGCGGGTTGCCGATCACCGCCAGCTGGAAATCGATCAGGGCCGGCGAACCGTCCTCGCGCACCAGCCAGTTGGCTTCCTTGGCCAGGTCGTTGTGCGCGATGCCATGCCGATGCACGCGCTGCAACAACCGACGCGCGGCACGGAAGTAGGCCAGGTCGCCGCGCGGCGGGCGCTGGTACATCGCATCGCCGGCCATGAAGCTGCGGTCCAGCCAGCGGCCGTTCCAGGCCAGTAGCGCCGGAGTGTCGGCCATGCCGTCCAGGTGCGCCAGCGCGCGCGCTTCACGCCGGGCCAGCCACCACGCCGGCAGCCGCAGCCACCACGGGGTGGCCTCCAGGTCGCGGCGGACAAAACGATGGCCGTCCTGCTCGATCAGCAGGATGCGGCCGAAGCTGTCGGCTTTGAGGGCGTGCGGGGCGGGATCGGGGGCGCGGTTCATCGCGCCATTCTAGGCGCGTGATCGCCTGCGATCACTGCAGATGTCCGACATTGACCGGCCTTGGCCGGCAGTCAGTCACCTTCACACCTCTATAATCGGGCGATGGACTCGTCATGGATCGATGCCACGCTTGCGTGGATCTCAGCTCACCCCGTGCTTGCCGGTGCGGTCATCTTCCTCATTGCCTTCTGCGATGCGGTCATCGTGCTGGGCGCGATCGTGCCGGCGTTGCCGCTGCTGTTCGCGGTGGGCGTGTTCATCGGCCTTGGCCAGATTTCCGGTCCCTATGCGGTGGCGTGCGCGGCGCTGGGCGCCTTCGCTGGCGATGGCCTGAGTTACTGGGTGGGCCGGCGCTGGGGCGATCGTCTGCGGGGTTTCTGGCCTTTCAGCAAATACCCGCAGCTGCTCGACCGCGGCGAGACGATGTTCCGCCGCAATGCTTTCAAGAGCATCCTGGTGGCGCGGTATGTCGGCGCGATCCGTCCCTTCGTGCCGGCCATCGCCGGCATGATGAACATGCCGATGTCGCGCTACATCCAGGCCAGTGGCATCGCCAGTCTGTCGTGGGCGGTGCTGTTCCTGGCCCCGGGCTGGGTGCTGGGCGAGGCCTACGACACGGTCGCGGCGGTCGCCGGCCGGCTGGTGATGGTGCTGGGCCTGGTCGCCGTGGTGATGGGCGCGGTCTGGGCGATCGTGCTGTACAGCTATCGCTGGTCGGCCTCGCGCATGGACAGCTGGCTGGCCACGCTGCTGCGCTGGTCGCAGCGCCATCCCACCCTGGGCCGCTATTCGGTGTCGGTGTTCGATCCGCAGCGGCGTGAATCGGTGCCGCTGGCGATGCTGGCCCTGATGCTGCTGTTGCTGGGCTGGTGCTGGTTCGCGCTGTTGATGGCGGTGGTCGCCCACGGCGAACCGCTCCGCCTGGACCTGGCCGTGCACGACGCCATGTTGGCGCTGCGCAACCCGTTGGCCGACTACCCGATGGCTGCACTGGCCTCGCTCGGCGCGTGGCAGGTGCTGCTGCCGGCCACCGCCGCCGGCATGGGGTACCTGGTCTGGCGTCGACGCTGGATGGCCGCCGCGCATTGGCTGGCCGCACTGGCCTTCGGCCTGGCACTGTGCAAGCTGCTCGGGGCCACCGTGCACGTGGTGCGCCCGCCCGATGCCAGCAGTGGCTTCGGCTTTCCGTCGGTGTCGGTGACCATGGCCACCATCACCTTCGGCTTCTTCGCGGTGTTGATCGCGCGCGAGCTGCCCGGGCGCACGCGCGTGTGGCCGTACCTGTTGTCGGGCATCATCGTCAGCCTGATCGGCTTTGCGCGTATCTATCTGGGCGCGCATTGGCTGAGCGATGTGATCGGCGGCATGCTGTTCGGCATTTTCTGGCTGCTGGTGCTGGGCATCGCGTACCGCCGCCGCTTCAACCGGTCGTTCTGGGTCAAGCCGGTGGCGTGGCTGTTCTACGGCGTCTTCGCGATCAGCGCGCTGTGGTATGCGCCGCGCAACATTCCGGTCAAGCTCGCCCGCTTCGAACCGGCGCAACCGGCGCCGGTGGACATGGCCTCCACCGCCTGGTGGCAGGACGACTGGAAGCAGCTCCCGTCGCGTCGCAACGAGTTCGACGATGACCAGCGCTGGCCGCTGGACGTGCAGGTGGCCGGGCCGCTGGCGCCGCTGCAGCAGCGCCTGGAACGCCAGGGCTGGCGGGTGCAGCCGCAGGCCGGTTGGCAACAGGCGCTGCTGATGCTGGACAAATCGGCCAAGCCGGAGGAAGTGCCGGTGCTGCCGGCGACGCTGGATACTCAAGTCGAATCGCTGCTGATGCTGCGCGCGGGCAACGCACCCAACGAGATCTTCGCGTTGCGGCTGTGGCCGGCACCGGCACGCCTGCAGCCGGGCGATGCGCCGTTGTGGTTGGGCAGCGCGCAGACGCTGCACTACCAGCAGCATTTCCACCTGATCGGGATGTGGCGCCCGCTGCGCGGCATCGACCCATCGTTGAACGCGGTGCGCGAGGCGCTCGATGGCCTGCCGCAGCAGGTGGACACCCATCCGGAAACGCAGATGCCGGTGCTGCGGGTGCGTACGCCAGCGGCGGAGTAATCCACGCGTCGTTCGGGCGCGTTCGCGCCGACCAGCACGGCGAACGCATCAACGCAGCCGGCGACGCCTTCGATCGCCGCTCATGCCCTCGGTGAACGTTGCGCGGTCATCGGTGGTCGATCGGGATGCGACCCTACCGCTGCGCTCGGATGGAGCACGTCGCTCGGCCCTTACGGCATCCAGCCCAGCAGGTCTTCCAGTCG
Organism: Stenotrophomonas sp. P5_A8; assembly: GCF_056400545.1. NCBI lineage: Bacteria > Pseudomonadati > Pseudomonadota > Gammaproteobacteria > Lysobacterales > Lysobacteraceae > Stenotrophomonas > Stenotrophomonas sp. P5_A8. The sequence goes on from NZ_JBFULB010000069.1 coordinate 6,100, forward strand.
TTGATGCGGGTCATCGTGCTGCAGCAGCTGCAGCCGGTGCGGCTCTTCCAGCGGCAGCAGTTCGGCCAGCCGCCAGCCAACCCAGGCGGCCTGTTCCAGCTGCGCCGGGTGGGTGGGCGCGAAGGCCGTGCCGGCCTGCTCGATGATGTGCTCCAGCACCGTGGCCAGCAGCGCATGCTCGGGCCGCAGTTCGTCGTCGTGGTCGGGCGTACTCCATGCCACGTCGGCCAGGATCAGGCCGTTGTCGCGCACCCGTGTGCGCAGTACATGGAAGCGGCGCTGGCCCCGCAGGCGCAGTACCAGTACGCCATCGGGGCCGACGTCGAAGTCCTCGATCCGCGCCTCTACGCCGTAAGCCGCCGGCGATGCCGGTCGCCCCACTTCGTCGCCATCGAGGATCAGGCAGATGCCGAACGTGGACTCCTGCCGGCTGCATTCGCGCAGCATGTCCAGGTAACGGCGCTCGAACACGCGCAGGCCCAGCCGCGCGCCGGGCAGCAGCACCGCGTGCAGGGGAAACAGGGGCAGCGAAACGGTCTCGGTCATGGCGTGCCCCGACTCATTCCTGCTGGAGCTGCGCCAGGAAGCGGCGCGGCGCGCCGTCGAAACCGCCGTTGGACATGAACACCACGTGGTCGCCGGGCCGGGCGATGTCGCCCAGCTGCGCCAGCAGGGCATCGGTATCGGCCACCGCATGGGCCTGGCCACGCACGGCGGCGATCACCCCGGCCGCATCCCAGGCCAGTTCCGGGCGGTGCAGGAAGACCACCGCGTCGGCCAGCGCCAGCGACGGTGCAAGCGCCTGCGCATGCGCGCCCAGCCGCATCGAGTTGCTGCGCGGCTCCATCGCCACCACGATCCGCGCATCGCCCACCTTGGCGCGCAGGCCTTCCAGCGTGGTGTGGATGGCGGTGGGGTGATGGGCGAAATCGTCGTACACAGTGATGTCGTGCGACTGTCCGATCACTTCCAGGCGACGCTTGACGCTGCGGAAGCGCGCCAGCGCGGGGATCACCGTGGCCAGCTCCACGCCCACCGCATGCGCGGCGGCCAGTGCGGCCAGGCCGTTGAGCACGTTGTGCCGGCCCAGCAACGGCCACCGCACCTCGCCCACGTGCTGTCCGCGATGGTGCACCACGAAGGCGCTGCCATCGGCGTTGATCAGTTCGGCATGCCATTCCAGCGACGCATCGAAACCGAAGCGCTCTACCGGGGTCCAGCAGCCCATCGCCAGCACCTCCGCCAGGTAAGCGTCCTCGCCGTTGACGATCAGGCGCCCACGCGCGGGCACGGTGCGGATCAGGTGATGGAACTGGCGCTGGATCGCGGCCACGTCCGGAAAAATGTCGGCGTGGTCGTACTCGAGGTTGTTGAGGATCGCCACCAGCGGCCGGTAGTGCACGAACTTGCTGCGCTTGTCGAAGAAGGCGGTGTCGTACTCGTCGGCCTCGACCACGAACTCACGCCCCTGCCCCAGTCGCGCCGACACGCCGAAGTCTTCGGCCACGCCGCCGATCAGGAAGCCCGGCTCGCGCCCGGCGGCCTGCAGCAGCCAGGTCAGGATGGTGGTGGTGGTGGTCTTGCCGTGGGTGCCGGCGACGGCGAGCGTGTCGCGGCCCGGCAACACCTGTTCGGACAGCCACTGCGCGCCGGAAATATAGCGCTGGCCGGCGTCCAGCACCGCTTCCACCGCCGGGTTGCCGCGCGACAAGGCGTTGCCGACGATCACCGCATCGCAGTCGCCCGAAACGCTGTCGGCCCGGTAGCCCGGGTCCAGGGCGATGCCCAGCTGTTCCAGCTGGGTGGACATCGGCGGATAGATCGCCTGATCGCTGCCATGGACCGTATGGCCCAGTTCCCGCGCCAGCGCGGCCACGCCGCCCATGAAGGTGCCGGCAATACCAAGGATGTGAATCGTGCTCATGCGTTGGATTGTCGCCGATCCCCTGCGTCGTGGGCCATGGTCGGCAGACAATTCCTCATGCGCGCGCCGGAATTCAGTCGCCGGGTGTCGGGGAATCCCCGATAGCGATGTACTGTGAAGACGGACACAATGGAACCGGCCAGCCTCAGCACCCCATTGGTCCTACTCCCCAAGAGGCCATCCCCAGGGGAGCTCATGCTGCGGGGCTCTGAGCAAGCCCGTTCGCTGGCACCTCCACACCACGCGCCTGGCCCCTTCGGGGGCCGGGCGTGTGCGTTCATGGGCCAGGCAGGCGCCGCGCATGCGGCGCCGGGTGACTCAGCCGTGGATCGCCGCGCGGATGCGCGCTTCCACCGCGTCCAGCTCACCGACGCCATCGACGCGAGCCAGGGTGCCGCGGCCGGCGTAGAAGTCGACCACCGGGGCGGTCTGGTCGTTGTAGACCTGCAGGCGCTGACGCACCGATTCGGGATTGTCGTCGGCGCGGCCCTGCTCGGCGGCACGGCCGGCGATGCGCTCGACCAGCAGTTCGGTCGGCACGTCCAGCTGCACCACCGCATCCAGCGGCTGGCCGATCTTGGCCAGCAGGGTGTCCAGCGCGTTGGCCTGGGCCACGTTGCGCGGGTAACCGTCGAGGATGAAGCCGTTGGCCACGTCAGCCTGGCCCAGTCGCGATTCGAGCATGCCCAGCAGGATGTCGTCGGACACCAGGTTGCCCGCGTCCATCACCGCCTTGGCCTGCTTGCCCAGCTCGGTGCCGGCGGCCACTTCGGCACGCAACAGGTCGCCGGTGGAAATGTGCGCAATCGACAGGTGTTCCTTCAGGCGCGTCGCCTGTGTCCCCTTGCCCGAACCGGGCGGTCCCAACAGAACCAATCGCATCAACCTGACTCCAACTTGGTAAGAAAATGGAAGGGCGCGCGCCCCGGGATTGTCCACAATCACGCTGCACCGCAATACGCGCACTTTACCCCATACCGGTAATGTCTCTGCAATGTCCTTCCCCCAGACCAAGGTCGACCCATGTCCAAAGGTACCCTGCTCTACGCCCAGTCAGGCGGCGTCACCGCCGTCATCAACGCCACCGCCTCGGCGGTCATCAGCACCGCCCGGGCCAAGGGAATCAAGGTCTTGGCCGCGCGCAACGGCATCCTCGGCGCGCTCCGCGAGGAGCTGATCGATACCACCAAGGAATCGGCGGCGGCGATCGCCGCGCTGGCCCATACCCCCGGCGGAGCGTTCGGCTCGTGCCGCTACAAGCTGAAATCGATCGAGGCCGACCGGGCCAAATATGAGCGCCTGCTGGAGGTGCTCCGGGCCCATGACGTGCGCTGGTTCCTCTACAACGGCGGCAACGATTCGGCCGACACCGCGTGGAAGGTGTCGCAGCTGGCCAAGGCCTTCGACTACGACCTGACCTGCATCGGCGTGCCCAAGACCATCGACAACGACCTGGCGGTGACCGACACCTGCCCCGGCTTCGGGTCGGCGGCCAAGTACACGGCCGTGTCGGTGCGCGAAGCGGCACTGGACGTGGCGGCGATGGCCGAGACCTCGACCAAGGTATTCGTCTACGAGGCGATGGGCCGCCACGCCGGTTGGCTGGCGGCGGCGGCCGGGCTGGCTGGCGAAGGCCCCGATGACGCCCCGCACATCATCCTGCTGCCCGAACGCGCCTACGACGAGGCCGCGTTCCTGGCCAAGGTCAAGCAGGTGGTCGAGCGCGTGGGGCACTGCGTGGTGGTGGCCTCCGAAGGCATCCAGACCGCCGACGGCCGCTTCGTCGCCGATGCCGGCGGCGGCAAGGACTCGTTCGGGCATACCCAGCTGGGCGGCGTCGCCTCGCAGCTGGCTGCACGGGTCAAGGACACGCTGGGCTACAAGGTGCATTGGACCTTGCCCGACTATCTGCAGCGCTCGGCCCGGCATATCGCCTCCAAGACCGACTGGGAGCAGGCGCAGGCGGTCGGCAAGGCGGCGGTGCAGTTCGCGCTGAAGGGCCAGAACGCGGTGATGCCGGTGATCGTACGCGGCAGCGACAAACCGTACCGCTGGAAGATCGAGGCCGCGCCCCTGCACAAGGTGGCCAACCACGAGAAGAAAATGCCGGCCGGTTTCATCCGCAAGGACGGCTTCGGCATCACCGCCAAGGCGCGCGCCTACCTGTCACCGCTGATCAAGGGCGAAGCGCCGTTGCCCTACGGCGCCGACGGCCTGCCCAAGTACGTCACGCTGAAGAACGTGGCAGTGAAGAAGAAACTGCCTGCGTTCAAAGCGTAAACCACTGCAGCAATAACGGCCGCTGGTGGGCTCCGTCGGGGATCAGGCGATCCCGGGGAGCCGGCCAGCGGCCTTCATTACTGTCACGCAAGCTGCTCAGTTGCAGGGCTTGCCTTCCACCTTCAGCTGCGCGGCAAACATCGGCACCTGCGCGATCTTGCCGGCGGCCGCCTGTTTCTTGGCCTCTTCCAGGTAGATCCGGGACTGGCCCTGGCCATCCAGCTCGGGCTTCTGCGCGACCGGCATGCGCCATACCCGCACGACCGCCTGCTGTGCGGGGCACGCGGCGCTGGGGACGCGGATCACATCATTGAGCTTCCAGCCCTTGGCCTGACTGGGCTGGGCCTTGTCGAAATCGACGAAACGCGCACGCGGCTGGCACTGCTCGCTGGTGCGCACCACAGCGAATTTGTAGGGCTGCGCGGCATCGGCGGTGAACATGCCCTCCAGCCGCGCACAGGCCTCGGGAATCTGGCGCAGCGTATGCGCCGCGCCCACCGCCTGCGGCGCACCGGCGGCGCGTTGCAGCTCGGGGGTTTCGGCGGCGCTGGCCGCGATGGCGGGCAGCAGCGCGAGCCAGAGCAGGTGACGGGTGGACATGGCAGGACTCCGGGAGCTGGGGATGGAGCGAGGCTGCCAGCGGATGGCTGAACGGCGTGGCAAGGCGTCCCATCAACGCGTAGCTGGATCCAGAGGGCTGGCCACCAGCCCCCTGAGTCAGGGGGCAGCCGCGAAGCGGCGGGGGACTGGATGCTGATAAGAGGGGCCCGTGGTTTGCGCAGCAAACCATGGGGCGACAGCGCGCATGCGATGGCGCGTACCCGGCACTACCGGTCTGCGGGAGAATGCCCGCATACTCGGGTCACCAGGGATTGCTGAACACCGCCACACGCTTGAGGACCGGGTACGGTCTGAACGGGTTGGTCCAAGGTTGCAGCCCGTTGTGCCCCGCGTGGAGAGGTTCGTCCGTTCACTGGATGCCATCCATCACCCGGGAGGGGACATGCTGGAACGTTACGGGCTTTCTCTGGCGCTGTTCTGCGCCATTCTCGCGATTCTCTACGGCATCGTGTCGGCACGCTGGATTCTCCGGCAACCGGCTGGCAATGCCCGCATGCAGGAAATCGCCGCCGCCATCCAGGAAGGCGCGCGCGCCTATCTCAACCGTCAATACCTCACCATCGGCATCGCCGGCGCCGTGCTGTTCGTGCTGGTCGGCGTCTTTCTCAGCTGGTACACCGCGATCGGGTTTGCGATCGGCGCGGTGCTGTCCGGCGCGGCCGGTTACATCGGCATGAACGTGTCGGTACGCGCCAACGTGCGTACCGCCGAAGCGGCGCGCAACGGCCTCAGTGCGGCGATGGACGTCGCCTTCCGGGGCGGCGCGATCACCGGCATGCTGGTGGTCGGGCTCGGCCTGCTGGGCGTGGCCGGCTACTACGCGCTGCTGCTGCGGCTCGGTCTGGAAACCGGGCAGGCGCTGCACGCGCTGGTCGGGCTGGCGTTCGGTTCGTCGTTGATCTCGATCTTCGCGCGTCTGGGCGGCGGCATCTTCACCAAGGGGGCCGACGTCGGCGCGGATCTGGTGGGCAAGGTCGAGGCCGGCATTCCCGAGGATGATCCGCGCAACCCGGCGGTGATCGCCGACAACGTTGGTGACAACGTCGGCGACTGCGCCGGCATGGCGGCCGACCTGTTCGAGACCTACGCGGTGACGGTGATCGCCACGATGCTGCTGGGCAGCCTGATGCTGGCCGAAGCCGGGCGCAACGCGATCCTGTATCCGCTGGTGCTGGGCGGTGTGTCGATCATCGCCTCGATCATCGGCGCGCTGTTCGTCAAGGTGAAGCCGGGTGGCTCGATCATGGGCGCGCTGTACAAGGGCGTGATCGTGTCCGGCGTGCTGGCGGCGATCGCGTTCTATCCAATCACCATCCAGTTGATGCCGGACAACGCACACGGTGCGCTGAACCTGTACTTCTGCGCCCTGGTCGGCCTGGTGCTCACCGGCCTGATCGTGTGGATCACCGAGTACTACACCGGCACCCAGTACAAGCCGGTGCAGCACGTGGCGCAGGCATCCACCACTGGGCACGGCACCAACATCATCGCCGGGCTCGGGGTCTCGATGAAGTCCACGGCCCTGCCGGTGATCGCGGTCTGCGTGGCGATCTGGCTGGCGCACTACTTCGGCGGCCTGTACGGCATCGCCATCGCCGCCACCGCGATGCTGTCGATGGCCGGCATGATCGTCGCGCTGGATGCCTACGGCCCGATCACCGACAACGCCGGCGGCATCGCCGAGATGGCCGAGTTGCCCTCCGCCATCCGCGACATCACCGATCCGCTGGATGCCGTTGGCAACACCACCAAGGCGGTGACCAAGGGCTATGCGATCGGCTCGGCGGCACTGGCCGCGCTGGTGCTGTTCGCCGATTACACGCATAACCTGCAGGCCGCCAACCCCGGGGAGGTGTTCGCCTTCGACCTGTCCGACCACACGGTGATCATCGGCCTGCTGATCGGCGGCCTGATCCCCTACCTGTTCGGTGCGATGGCGATGGAGGCCGTGGGCCGGGCGGCGGGTGCGGTAGTGGAGGAAGTGCGCCGCCAGTTCCGCGAGATCCCCGGGATCATGGAGGGCACCGGCAAACCGCAGTACGACCGCGCCGTGGACATGCTGACCCGCTCGGCGATCCGGGAAATGATCGTGCCCTCGCTGCTGCCGGTGGCGGTCCCGGTGGTGGTCGGCCTGCTGCTCGGGCCGCGCGCGCTGGGTGGCCTGCTGATCGGCACCATCGTCACCGGCCTGTTCGTGGCGATCTCGATGACCACCGGCGGCGGTGCGTGGGACAACGCCAAAAAGTACATCGAAGATGGCCACTTCGGCGGCAAGGGAAGCGAGGCGCACAAGGCCGCGATCACGGGCGATACGGTCGGCGATCCTTACAAGGACACGGCAGGCCCGGCGATCAATCCGTTGATCAAGATCATCAACATCGTGGCATTGCTGCTGGTGCCGTTGCTGTAGAACGCGGCAGGGGTGCATGTCCCGGCCGTGCCGGGGCATGCGCGCCTTTGCAGGAGCGCACACTCTACGCGCGGCGCAGCTTCACCGCCCACCAGACCATGAGCATGACGCCGCCCACTGCCCACAGGGCGGCCATGGCCAGCAACAGGTCCGGCAGGTCTTCGAACCGCAGGGGGCTGCCGAGGAACGCCGCCGCACAGAGGGCCAACCCGACGCCACTGGGCAGACGGGCACCGTGCCACGCCGTATACGCGAACAGCGGAGCCAACGCGCCGGTGAGCGTGATCGCCGCGACGAACGGGGCCAGCGAAAGCAGCGCAACGAGCAACGCGATGACGGCGGCAGCCCATGCAACAACGGTGGCACGTCTGCGATGCATCCCTGTCCCTCCCGAATGCGGCCATCCGTGCCGTGGTGCCGAGGATGCTAGTGCCACCTCGCTGCGCAGGCAACGCAGGGGCCACGCCCGGGTTCAGCGGCGACGGATGAAAAAATTCCACCGGCACCATGACCGCCACCGGGTCGCCGCGCTGTCCACCGCGGCCAGCGGCGCGGCGACCCTGTGCATCGCCGGGCGCCCTGCCCCCGCTCCGGCGATGCGGCGCTCACGCGGCTGCATCGATAATGGGGACCCCCCTTTTTTGCGGAGACCACCTCATGATGATCACCACCGAACCGCGCATGGGCAATCTGTTCCTGCAGCTCGGGCTGGAGGCGTCCGACGAGGCGATCGCCGGCTTCATCCGTGCCCACCAGCTGCCGACCGAGGTCGCCCTGGTCGACGCACCGTATTGGAACGACGGGCAACGTCAGTTCCTCGCCGAACAGCTCAAGTCCGATGCCGACTGGGCGATCATCGTCGATGAACTCAGCGAAGCGCTGCATGCCGACGCCGTGGCGCAGCAGACCGGCGTGTAATGACAACGCAGGGACCGGCAGCTGCCGGTCCCTGCGCACCAGGTAGGTTGGATCACGTCTTCGGTCCCGCCATCATGTTGCCCCGGTTGCATTGCACCGGCCGCAGCAACGCCGGGCGTCCGCGGATCCGCATCCCGGTGCGGGCGGAGGCATCGGTGGTCATGCGACAGACACAGGGCCGGGGCGGAAGGCGCGTCAGGTCCCCCGCAAATGCAGATGCGTCGTGCCTGCCCGCCTCATCCGCTACCGCGCCTGCGGCGATCACACGGCAGCTCACAGGCAGGTAGTCAACCCTTCGTACACCGTAGTGCTGGTCCCCGGTAGAAGGGTGTCGATGGCGTCCTGCCCGTGAAGCGTATCCAGCAGCAGCGGCAAGGGGGTGTAAGACGCCAGCGGCAGGCGGCAGGCCCAATCGCGGGCATCCACGGTGACCGCACCGGTGGCAGCCTCCACCGCCATGTTGCTGCCGGCGAATGTCCACCGGCACTCCCCCACCCGGCCGCTGGCGGCGTGCACCGAACAGCGCAGGCGCATGGCCTGCAGGTTGTAGTACTCGCCTTCGCAGAAGGTGTCGCCGCAGATGTCATCGAAGCCGCGCACCAGCGCCTGTTCAAGCGCACGTAAACGCGCCCCACCCTGGCCCTGGCGGGGATAATCCCGCGCGTCCACGTAGCGGGCCGACGCTGCCGCGCGCGCCGACCGCCGGGTCTGCTGGAGGCAGTCGCCCACCGCCTCGCCGATGGACATCGCGGCACCGGGCAGCACGATATCCAGCGCGTCGGCGCTTTCCAGGGAAGCATGGAAGGCCTCCACCGCCACTCCCTTGCCCAGCGGCAAAGGGCAGTCCCAGCGTCGGTTGTCCACCCGCACCTCGCCCGTGTCCGGCGCTACCTGCAGTTCGCTGGCAATGAACAGCCAGTTGCAGGCATGCACCTGCGCACGGGCCGCATTGACCGAGCAGCGTAGTTGCAGCGCGCGCAGATTGCTGTAGTCGCCTTCGCAGAGGGTATCGGCACAGACTGCGTCAAAGCGGCTCGCCAGGTGGGCTTCCAGGGAATAGAAGCGATCCCAGTTGGCCTCGTTGCGGGGGAAATCCACCAGGTCGATGAACGGCCGGGCAAGCAGGGGGGCGCTGGGCAGTGCCAGCAGCAGGGCAAACACTCGCAGCAGCAACCGGTGACGCATGTCCATGGCCAGACTCCAGCAGAAGGAGGGACCAGCCTCGCCGATCGCGGGGTGCAGCCCCATCCGGGCAGGCCGCGCCGGGCCGTGGGGAAACCCTCCAC
>NZ_JBFULB010000070.1:0-15414 GCF_056400545.1 Stenotrophomonas sp. P5_A8
GGGCAACAACCTCAACGGCCTGATGACCCGTGCCAGCAACTTCAATGCGGCACTGAGCAAGAGCGGCGACACGGCGATCGACACCGTCCGTCGTGCCATCTACCAGGTGCGCAAGCAGTCGCAGCTGGCGGCCGACGCCACGGTGATGACCGATCTCGACTGGATGAACATCGAGCTCGAGAAGGACGCCCAGAACCGTTACCTGTTCGCCAACCTGCAAGGCTTCGTCACCCCGATTCTGTGGGGTCGCCCGGTGATCAGCTCGGACAGCATGGATGAGGGCGACAGCGACGAGGGCGGCGAGTTCCTGGTCGGCGCGTTCCAGCGTGGCGCGCAGATCTACGACCGCATGTCGTTCCTGGTCAAGATGGGCATGATCAACGACGACTTCATCAAGAACCAGCGCGTGTTGCTGGTGGAAGAGCGCCTGGGCCTGGCGATGCGCCGCGAAAACGCGTTCGTCAAGGGCCGTTTCGGTCAGTCGGCCGGTTCGTAACAGCAAACGGCAAGGACAGCTCCCCCTCACCGGAGGGGGAGCCTCTCAGATGGAGGATCTATGCGAGTTGTCGTAGCTGTTCCGTGGCGTGAGTCGCCCGGCCGCGGTAAATGGTTGGAGGCGGTAAAGCGTCACTTCGCCACGCACTTTCCAGATTGGAAGCTGATCACGGTTGATGCCGGCGGCGACGTGTTCAGCCGGGCCAAGTCTCGGAACCTGGCCGTGGTCGAGGCCGAGCGGGCAGGCGCTGAGGTGGTGATCATCAACGATGCGGACGTGCTGGCCCGCTCGGCATCGCTCCGAAGCGCGGCCGAGCAAGCGTTTCAAGCCGGTGGCTTGCACCTGCCCTTCGAGACGTGCGTCGTGTTGAACGGGGTTGAGGCCGAGGCATTCGCGGCCAACGTGTCATTCCCGCGCGCTGGAGGCTTCGCCTCGACCGGTGGCATATACGCGGTCCGGCCAGACCAATGGCGCGCCTTTGGTGGCGTGGATGAGTATTTCGAAGGCTGGGGCGGCGAAGACGACCAGACGGTCGCCGCGGCTGCGGCCTTGGTTGGGGTTCACCGGCATCTGGGCATTGCGGTGAGCTTGGGCCATCGCGCGGAGCGGCTGGTCAATCCGCACTACGCGGCAAATATGGCTCGGACCCGGGCCTATCAGGCGGTGCAGGGCGATCCTGCAGCCATGCGGGCGCTGATTGCCTCCCGTGCTGGCCTGCTGGAGCGCATGCGCGCGCAGCCCCCGCGCGTAGCGGTGGTCGCGCCTTCTCGGGGCCGGCCGGCGAACGTGGAGCGGCTGTGGAAGTCGATGCAGCAGACCGCGCTCTGGCCCGTGGACCTGTTGGTTGGCCTGGATGCCGACGACGAGGCGAGTTACCCCCGCCTGCCGGGCGTCACCTACGTGGTCAAGCCAAGGCAGCGCCTGAACGCGTGGTGGAACGAACTGGCGATCGACAACATCGATCGCTACGACACCTTCGTGTTCGCGGGCGACGACAATGTCATGGTCACGCCGGGGTGGGACTTCCTGCTGGACGACGAGCTGGCGCGGCACCATTACGCCGGCTTCGCCACCGGGCCGGATGGGCTGCGGAAGGACAAGAAGTTCACCTGGGCAGCGATCGGCGCCAGGCAGATTCGGGAGCTTGGTTACGTGGGCCCGGAAGGGCTGATTCACCTTTGCATCGACACCGCCTGGCAGTACCTGGCACAAGCCACGGGCTCCATGTACTGGCTCGATCACGTCCTGATCGAGCATATGCACTACTCGCGCAAGGGCGCAGGGGTTGCCGAAGATCAGACCTATCGGGAGGCGAATGCGGCCGAGGTCAACCGGAAGGACCACGACACCGTTAACGCCTGGGGATCGTCGCCGCAATTCCGCAAGGACGTGGAGAAGATCCGGAAGTTGCTTTCCACGCCGTTTGAGCGGCAGGTGCCACAGGCGTCGAGTCGCGACGAGGAGCCGCCGGCCGCTGCTTTGGACGTGGTGACGCTGCCCTTCGAGATACGCATCGCCGGCGCGATCTATCGAAGCGGGACGCTCCGCGTGCCCGTGTCGGTGGTGATCGAGGACGGCAAGCTCCGGATGGATCCGGACGCCGACCTGGCCGAATTGGTGAGGGCGCAGCTATGAAGATCGCGGTTGTCGCGCACTACAGCCGCAGCCGGCAGGCCTACGCGCTCGCGTCGTCGCTGGGGGCGTCGGTGTTCATGGACCACGAAGGCAACGGTGCAGCGTGGAACCATCGCAGGGCGCTCGCTTGGGCCGCAGAGCAGCAAGAGCGGGTGATCGTGCTGGAGGATGATGCGCAGCCCGTGGCGGGCTTCCTAGCCGCCGCTCAACGTGTGATCGACCGATTCCCTGACGACTTGGTGAGCTTTTATCTGGGCACCGGCCGCCCACCCCAGTACCAGGCGGTGATACGGGAGCGAATGGAAGACCTTGACCGGCGGGGCGGCGACTCTCTGGTGATGCCCGACCTGCTCCATGGCGTGGCCTACTCGGTCCCGCCGGAGCGGGTCGCCCTCGTCCTGCAGCGCATGTCCCACACGCTGCCGGCGGACTTCGCCATCGGCCGGGCTTGGACATCCTTCACCGGCCGGCAGGTGGTCTACCCGGTTCCGTCACTGGTCGACCATGCAGACGGGAGCAGCGTCGAGCATCACCCCGATGGAAAGCCCCGAACGGAGCCGCGCCGGGCCTGGCGGCTGCCCTCCTGCGTTGGCCCTGAGCACTGCAAGCCGGCGTTTCCCGAGGAGGGCAAGTCATGGCTGTAACGATTCCGCTTGATCTGGTTCGCCAGCAGTGCAACGTCCTGGCCGATATCGAAGACACGCTGCTCGAGCAGTACGTGGCCGCCGCGCTGGCTCATGTGGAGCAGCACTGCGACCGCCGGCTGGTCGAAAGCGAGCCGGCGGATATCAGCGAGATGAACCTAACCCCGGATGTCGTGCAAGCGGCGCTGTTGTTGGTCGGGCACTGGGTCGCCAACCGCGAGGCGGTGGTGATCGGCGAGGTATCCAATGAAGTGCAGCTGGGCTTTGCCCGGTTGCTTTGGTACAGGAAGGCATTCTGATGCGCGCAGGACAGTTGAACCGGAGGATCGAGGTGCAGAAGCCGGGCACGATCCGGGACGAGGCCGGCCAGCCGGTCGACGGCTGGATTCCCGTCGGTCCGCTGATGGCTGACATCGGCAATGAAACCGGCATGGGTGCGATTCGTTCATCGGTGCAGGGCGACGCGCCGGCCTCGATCGCCCGTTACAGCTTCCTGGTGCGTTTCAGCGGCGCGCGCGCCCTGGGGGTGGATGCAGGGATGCGGATCGTTCATGACGGTGACGTGTTCGAGGTAAAGGGCATTGCCCGGGACTACCGAAACCGCGACAGGGCCTACATCCTTTGCGAGCAGGGCGGCAACGATGGCTAACAAGATCGACCTGAGCGGCGCGCTGGCCGGCTTGGACCGGCTCGGCGCTGCGGCTACGAGCGTCTCCCGATCCATGGGTGTGGCCGCCGGCAGCATCGTGCGCGACGAGGCAAAAGCGCTGGCCCCGGTGAAGAGCGGCAAACTCAAGGCGGCGATCTACCTTGCCTACCGCGATGCCCAATCGACCGAATCCAAGGTCGTCTATAGCGTCAGCTGGAACGGCCGCAAGGCACCGCACGGGCACCTGGTCGAGTTCGGTCACTGGCGCGTCAATGAACTGGTGCAGGGTGAGGACGGACTCTGGCGCGCGTCGCGGGATCGCCTTCCGGAGCCGAAGTGGACACCGCCGCACCCGTTCCTACGGCCGGCTTTCGAAGGCACCCGGAACCGTCTGATGCAGGTGGCCACCAAGCGCGGCCGGGAGCGCCTGCAGGAGCTTCTCGCGGGTGATGGGGGTGCCGACGATGAGCCTTGAAGCCACGATTACCGCGCTCCTTGAGGGGTTGGTGGACGGCAGGCTCTACCCGGACGTCGGTCCGGATACGTCCGTCTACCCCTTCATCACCTATCAGCAGGTGGGCGGACGGTCTCTGCAGTACCTGGAGAAGACGCTGCCGGGGCACGAACATGCTCGGCTGCAGGTCAACGTATGGGCTAAAACGCGCTTGGAAGCGAACCAGCTCGCCCGCGCCGTGGCCCATGCGCTTGTGCAATCGCCGATGCCTTGCGAGACATACGGGGCTTTCGCCGCTATCTACGAGCCAGCGATCAAGAAGTACGGAACGCGCCAGGACTTCGGGCTCTGGCATCCCGCCTAATCGACCCGCCAAACAATCAACACGCCGCCCTCGGGCGGTTTTTTTATGCCCAAAGGAGGGCACAACCATGGCTTTGAAGTTCCCGAACGGTACGGTGCTGGGAATCAGCACCGCAGTTGCAGCCGCGGTCGCTGCCACCGCAATCTCCAACGCAAATCCCGCCGTCGCCACGGTCGCGGCCGGCAGCGGCATCTCCGAGGGCGACGTCCTGGTGGTGCGGTCGGCCTGGCCGGAGCTGAACGATCGCGTCGCGGTCGCCGGCTCCAGCGGCACTGCAATCCCGCTGCGGGGCATCGACACCACCGATACCGACGATTTCCCCGCCGACCAGGGCCCCGGCAGCCTGCTGCGCGTGACCGACTGGATCGATTTCAGCCAGCAGGGCGACGTGTCCACCTCCGGTGGCGAGCAGCAGTTCTGGAATGGCGTGTTCCTCGAGGACCGCAGCGGCCGCCAGCGCCAGGTGCCGACGATCAAGAACGCCAAGACGTTCAACCTGCCGCTGTACTTCGACCCGAAGCTGCCCTGGTATCAGGCCGCGAAGAAGGCCGACCGCAAGAAGCAGCCGGTGGTGCTGCGCGCGCGCCTGCCCGACGGCGACGTCCTCTACTACTACGGCTACCTGTCCTTCGACGCGGATCCGAGCCTGAGCGCGAACAACCCGATGCAGAACACCGCGACCTTCTCGATCAACTCCGACCACACGTTCATTTCGGCTGACGAGGAGGAGGGCTCCTGATGGCGGTCAAGAAGGGTGAAGCGCCGGCTGTGATCCCGGCCAAACTGTCGTTTTCCGGCACCGGCGAGAAGTTCAAGCTGGACGTCAAGTTCCGGAACGTCAACGGCAAGGAGTACCGCGCGGCGGTGGACGATGGGAAGAACCTGGCCGAGCTTGTCTTCCTGGTGGTGGATGAGTGGGACGCCGACTACCCCCTGTCGGTCGAAGGCATCATGGACTTCGAAGATGAGCGCGCCGGGATCTGCGAGGGGCTGCTGATGGCATACCACCGCGCCCGCCGGGTTGAACTGGAAAAAAACTGATTGAGGCGGTCGGGGCGCTGTACTGGCGGGCCCCGACCGCCGATCAGTTGGCCGCTCTGGGGCTGAGATCGAAGCACTACCAAGCCCCAGAAGTTGCAGTGTGGCCAGAGCTTTGGCCCGCCATCGAGCATTTCCGCCGAATCACCACCCAGTGGCGGTGCGGCGGCGGCGGCCCGATCGGGCTGGACTACGGCATCCTGTACGCCAACCTGGACCGTGACGGTGTCACGGGGGCGGACAGAGACGACCTCCTCGGTGCAATTGCCGTGATCGAGTCGGCGGCGCTGGAGCAAATCCACAGCGGTTAGAATCGGGCCTCTACACAAGGAGGCTTGGCGATGGCTAAGTGGATTGTTCTGGCGCTGGCGGCATTGGCGCTGACGGGCTGCAGCGAGCGCCAGGCCGTTGAGGCCTGCAAGGCGGCGATCAAAGAGAAGGCGACCAACCCATCGGCGGCTGTGATCCCAAGCCCGGGAGACGTCGCGAGCGGAAAGGAGATTGTGTTTATCAACTGGAAGCGGGGTGATGGGCTGCGCCTGCAGAACAACTTCGGTGCACTCCTTGATGTATCAGCTACGTGCACTTATTCAAAAGCGACGAAGCAAGTTGACTACCTATCGCTGGGTAACGACGTGGTAATAGGGTCGCTACCCAAGTAATCGAACAACTCACAGATCAACCGCCTTCGGGCGGTTTTTTTATGCCCGAGGCAAATGCAAATGGCACAAGAGAGCATCGGCACCGCCAGGATCGACATCGAAATCGACAACAGCAAAGTCGAGCCCGGCGTCAATGCGGCGAAGCAGTCGGTCGCCTCCCTTGCCACCGAAGTGGAGAAGGGCTCTGCGCGGCAGGTTGTCGCCACCAGCCGCCAAGTTACGGCGCTGGAGCGGAACATCGCCACCCTCGGGAAGAGCCGAGAGGAGGTCATTCGCTGGCGCATCGAGCAGCAGACGACCGGTAAGGTTCAGGATCAACTCAAGGCCAAGCTGGACGCCAGCGTCGCGGCGATGAAGGCTGGCGACGCCCAGTTGGTGAACTACGGTATGTCCGCGAAGGCCACCGCAGCCGCCATGCGCGGTGTGCCGGCGCAGATTACGGATATCGCCGTCAGCCTGCAGGGCGGGCAGCGGCCGTTGACCGTCTTGCTCCAGCAGGGCGGACAGTTGAAGGACATGTTCGGGGGCGTGGTGCCGGCGGCTCGAGCCCTTGGCTCAAGTCTCATGGCCCTGGTCAACCCCTACTCGGTGGCAGCGGCAGCGGTCGGTGTGCTTGCTTTGGCGTGGTACTCGGCTCAAAAGGACGCTGAGGCATACACCAAGGCCCTTGTTCTCACCGGCTACCAAGCAGGAGCCACGGAGGGCCAACTCGCGTCCACCTCGGCCAACATCGCCAACAGCCTGAACATAACCGCAGGCGCGGCCAGGGAGGCGACGCTCCAGGTCATCAATACCGGCGGCATCACGCGCGACAACATGGAATTGGTGGCGCGCGCGGCGGCAGCAATGCAGCAGCTTACCGGCGCGTCACTCGATCAGACGGTTTCCGCATATGCTCGCCTGGCTGACGAGCCTGTAGCCGCCGTGCTTAAGCTCAATGAAAGCAGCAACTTCCTGACGCTTTCCCTCTATGACCAAGTGCGCGCGCTGCAGGAGCAGGGCAACTACCAGGCGGCTGCGACCGTAGCGACCAAGGCGGCTTCCGAGGCAACCGTTGAGGCACTGAACCGCGTCCGCGAGAGCCAGAATTGGCTCTCGAAGAGCATGGACGAGACGACGATCAAGGCCAACAAGATGTGGGCCGCGCTCAAGAACTCCGTTGGGCTGTCATCTCGTGGTGACGAAATGCAGGCACTGCTCCGGGACAATCGCCAGGCTGTCTTTGAAATGGAGCAGGCAAAGTCAGCAGGGGGCAATTTCAACACCATCAATTCGTATCGGATTCGAATCGAAACCAATGCCAAGAAGATCAAGGAAATCGCCGCCCAGATGACGGCTGAGGCCTCCGAGGCAAGAATCAAGAGCGCTCAGTCGGCAGCGGTCACCACCGCCGCCGCCCTGGACAAGATCATCGATGACGGCGCGACCAAGGAGGAGAAAAAGCGGCGCGCGATCGCCAAGGTTGAAACCGAATCGAACATCGCGATCGAGAAGGCCAAGGCCGCTGGCCTCGTCTCGGCGGTGGCTGGCTTAGAGGAGCGGAAGCAGAAGGCCATCGAGGCGATCCGGGAGAAGTACAAGGAAAAGCCCAAGGGCGGTTCCACTGCTGGTGCGTCCAGGACGGCAGGACTGCAGGGCTACAAGGACGACCTGGTCGAAGAGAAGGCGTCCATTGCCGCCAGTACGAAGACCCTCCAGGCCGAGTTCCAGGCGCGGCAGATCACTGCCGAGGCCTATTACGGTCGCATGCGTGAGCTGTCGCAGCAGGGCACAGCGGCCGAGGCCGCGTCCTTGGAGAAGCAGATCGCCTTCCTCCGGACGCAGTCCAGCACCGGGCGTGAAGGGATCACGGTCGGTCGGCAGATCGGACAGTTGGAAGCCCAGCTAGCGAAGGTCCGCCTTGAAGGAGCCGCCAGCCTGCAGGCGCTGGCGACGCAAGAGCGTGCGGCGGCGGCTGCGAGGAGTGAAGCGCTGGTGAGCTACCAGGCCGCGTTGGATGCCAGCACCCGTGCGCTCCGGCAGCAGATGGCGGCGATGGTAGATCGCGTGGGTGCGGGTGAGCGCGAGTACCAGATCCAGCAGCGGGTAAACGAGGTATACCGCGAACAGGCGGAACGCTTGACCGAGCTTGCGCTCAAGAAGGCATCGGACGCCGCAAACGCTAGCCTGTACGACGAAGAGATCGCCAAGGTCCGGGCGGCAACCGATGAGCGTGTGCGCGTCATCCGCGATGGCTACGCCGACATGGCGGCAGCTCAATCCGATTGGCTGAATGGTGCGTCCGCTGCCTGGGCGGATTACCGCGACGAGGCGGCCAATACCGCCGGCATGACCCAGAACCTGATGGTCAATGCCTTCACGGGTGCCGAGGACGCGGCAGTCCGATTTGCCAAGACCGGGAAATTCTCCTTCTCGGACATGGCCGACTCGATCATTGCTGACCTGACGCGCATCGCAGCCAAGCAGGCGATCGTGGCGGGGATCCAAGCAATCGGTCAGGCATTCGGGCCGCAAATCACCGGCTTTGCGAAGGGCGGGGCGATGGTATCGCCGAGCCTGTCTGCGTACTCCGGTGGCGTCTACGACAAACCGCAGATGTTCGCCTTTGCCAAGGGTGCGGGCGTATTCGGTGAGGCCGGCCCGGAGGCGATCATGCCGCTACGGCGTACCTCGGATGGCCGCTTGGGCGTGGCAGCGACGGGCGGTGGCGGTGCAGCGTCCTTCCAGTTCAACACCGAGTTCAACATCGCCAGCGACGGATCGAGCAACACCCAGTCGAATGGCAACGGGCCGGCCAGTGGTGAGGATGTGCGCCGGAGCTTCACCGGCATGGCGAACGCTTGGGCAACCGACCAGATGCGCCCTGGCGGCGTGTTCCATCGCATGAGGACCGGCGGATGACCGACGTTTTCAAGTGGCAGCCGCTGAGCGAGAGCGGCGGCGAGACAGCGGGCGATGTCCGGCGGACCGTGTTCGGTGACGGTTACTCCCAATCGTCACCGGACGGCATCAACCCCATCAAGCGCAAGTACCAGCTGAAGTTCGGCGGGCCTAAAGCGGAGATGGAACCGATCGTTGCGTTCATCGTCGCGCACATCGGCCAATCGTTCCTCTGGACCCCACCCTTCGGCGGGCCGGGTTACTACCAATGTGACGGCTACAGCGACTCAGGGCAGGGCGGCCAAGTCTACACGATCGCCGCCACCTTTGAACAGACATACCAGCCATAAGGGCAAGAAATGGCAAAGCAAACTATCGACATCACCACCCCGCACCCGGGGTGGACCGGCGATCCGTTCCCGACGGCATTCGGAAAGGCTAACGCCAACTTCGATGAACTGTACGAGGCGGTCGGGAGCATCAGCACGATCGTTGAGGACGTTGAGCAGCTCAAAACCGAGATCGAGGAGAAAGTCGACACCGCGTTGGAGGACGTCGATGAGAAGGTCGCCCAGGCAGAGCAGCAGCTCGAGCAGGCGGTGGCCACCATTCCTGCCCTGGTCGACACCGCGATCGCCGGCCGCATCCCCGGCAAGAATTTGCTGATCAACGGCAACTTCGACTTCTCTCAGCGCGGCGTGACGGGTTCCCGGACAAGTGCCGCCGTGGAAGCCATCTACACCATGGACCGCTGGATTTGCGGGTTCGTCAACGTCAACGGCAACTGGGGTGTCGGCGGCACGACGTTCGGTGAGATCCCAGGTTCCCGCAGGTTCCTTGGCTACAACATTGCCAGCGTGCCTAACAACAACTCATCCGCTTACGTGGGTCAAAAGGTTGAGGGCGCTGGCACGCTGGCGGGGAAGACGGTAACGCTATCAGTGTGGGCGCGCAGCAACGTCGCTGGAAAGAAGATGGKGATGCGCGCGCTACAGCTCTTCGGCACTGGCGGATCAACTACCACTTCCACGGAAGCGCCTAATGTGGTCACCCTGACCACAGCGTTCAAGCGATACAGTTTCACTGTCACGTTGCCTAGCGTTGCAGGAAAGACAATCGGAACGTCCGGCGATGATGGAATGTTGGTGGTGCTGGATTACTGCGGTCCTGCTCCACTGTACGGCGGCGCTTTGGCTGGACAGACAGGATTGTTTGAAGTTGCTCAAGCGCAATTGGAAGAGGGTGGCACAGCAACGGGCTTTGAATTCCGACCGCTTGGATTGGAACTGTCACTTTGCCAGCGTTACTACGAAAAAAGTTACCTGCTGGACGTGGACCCCGGCACCACTAGCTCCTGGGGGCGCTGTGGTGAGTTCCTGGCCGTACAGCGAACGGGTAGCAACGCTTGGATTCAAAGATTCGCGGTAACCAAGCGGGCTACCCCGGCAGTGCGCATATACGCCTCGGAGAATGGCGCGCTTAACCAGGTTTCCCAGGACAACGGCACGAATGTGGCAATCGGTAACGTTGCTGCCGTGGGCCAAACCGGTTTTCAGGTTTCGTACACGAACGCAGCCGGTCGCTACGGCGGCTCCTTCCACTTTGTGGCTGAATCGGAAATTTAAGCATGTACGCATTGACCACCGATACTGATTTGGTCCTTTGCCTGGACACCTACACGTACATCCCGCGCGGACATGCGCTTTGGCAGGGTTACGAGCAATTCTTGGCTGACGGCGGCGTGCCGCGGCCGCTGGTCGCGCCACGCAACCTTGATGAAATGAAGCTCGCCCTGGTCACGGCGGCCACCGCGCAGCGCTGGTCGCAGGAAACGGGCGGCGTCGAGTTGGGAGGGGTGAGGGTCGGCACCACCTTGGACGACCAGAACCGCATCAGCGGCGTGCTATCGGCGATCGCGCTTGGCGGGCTGGAGGCTGTCGACTTCAAGGCGGCAAGCGGCTGGGTGCGGCTCACCGCCGCGCAGCTGCAGGGGATCGCACAGGCGATCTCAGGGCACGTGCAGGCGTGCTTCTCGGCGGAGCGGGCGCACCACGAAGCGATCGCTGAGATCGACACGCTGGGACAGGCCGAGGCGTACGACGTGACTCAGGGGTGGCCGGGATGACGATCACCGCTGACATCCAGAGCCTTGAGCCAGGCGCTCGCTTTATGGGGTTCGAACTGGACGCCAGCCGCATGGGGGCCGATCAACTGTTCTTCCACGCCCACCGGCAGGAGACTCCGATCTTCTGGCAGGGGCAGGCCTACGGTCCTTGGCCCGTCGAGGCGACCGGCTTTGCCCGGACAGGGGATCAGCCGCCGACGCCCCGGTTGAAGGTTGGCAACCTCGACGGATCCATCACGGCAATGTGCCTGATGTTCGGCGACCTGGTGGGGGCCCGCCTGATCCGCCGGCAGACGTTGGTCAAGTACCTGGATGCGGTCAACTTTCCCGGCGGCAATCCTACCGCCAACCCGACCGAACACTTCCAGGACGAGATCTGGTTCATCGAGCGCAAGGCGGCGGAAACCGACGAGTACATCGAGTTCGAGCTGTCCACCGCGGCGGACCTCAACGGCGAGCAGCTGCCAGGCCGGCAGATCATCGCGGGGACGTGTGGCCACCTCATCCGGGGCGGCTACCGAGGGCCCTACTGCGGTTACACGGGCAGCGCCTGCTTCGATATCAACGACAACCCGGTGGACGACCCGGCGCTCGACGTGTGCCCCGGCCTGCTGCGCAGCTGCAAGCGCCGGTTCGGCGAGAACGAGGAACTGCCCTATGGGGGCTTCCCCGCCTCCGGCCGCCTTCGGACGTAGCGCGAAAGATCAACGACGGTGAATGCCACTGCTGCGTGGGTGGCGTGGGAAGGGAGGAAGACGGACGAGCGGCCGAGGCGCGAGACGTAAGGCCCCTGATACCTCCACTGAGAAGACCACGCCATAGCTCTACCAGGGGATCAGCACCGGGCACCGTCACCAATTACCAAAGGCCCGCACTTGGCGGGCCTTTTCTATGGGCGAAATATGGAAACGACGACCCTTCAAGCCATTCAGGCCCACGCCGTGGCCGAGTATCCCCGGGAGTGCTGCGGGCTGGTGGTGCTGACCGCGCAGGGCGAGGAGTACATCCCGTGCAGGAACACGGCTGAAAAGCCGACGGACAACTTCCGGCTTCCGGGTGAGGACTACATTGCCGCCGAGGACCGCGGCGAGGTGCTGGCGCTGGTGCACAGCCATCCCAACGGATCGGCCGAGCCAACGGATGCCGACCGAGTCATCTGCGAGAAAAGCGGCCTTCCGTGGCACATCGTCAGTGTCGGCCAGGTGGACGGCGTACCCGAGTGCGGCGACGTCCGCAGCTTTGGTCCCTGCGGCTATGAGGCCCCGCTGGTAGGCCGGCAGTTCGCACACGGCACCCTCGATTGCTACACGCTGGTGCAGGATTTCCACGCGCGCGAGCTTGGCATCCGTCTCGGCCAGTACGAAAGGGCGGACGATTGGTGGCTGCAGGGCGAGGATCTCTACAGCCTCGATCGACTGCGGGCCGAGGGATTCGAGCTGATCAGCGACGCGCCGCAGCGGGGCGACATGGTGGTCATGCAGATCCGCGCTGAGGTGCCCAATCACGCCGGTATCTACCTGGGCGACGGGCAGATGCTCCATCACCTGCAGGGTCGCCTTTCCGAGCGCGTGATCTACGGCGGCTACTGGGCCGAGCGCACCCGCTACATCGTCCGGCATCGCGAGGCGCGCCATGGATAAGCTGCGGACGGTTCGCCTCTACGGCGTGCTGGGCGCGCGCTTCGGCCGGCGCTTTCGCCTGGTCGTGAGCAACCCTGCCGAGGCCGTGCGCGCGCTGTCGGTGCAGTTGCCGGGCTTTTCTGAGTTCCTGGCGTCAGCCAAGGACAAGGGCATGGAGTTCGCCTTCTTTGTCGGTTCCCGGAACATCGGTAAGGCCGAGCTTGACGATCCACCCGGCGACGATGATATCCGCATCGCTCCGGTGCTGGTCGGCTCAAAGCGTGCCGGCGTACTGCAGACGATCGTGGGCGCTGTCCTGATCGTCGTTGGCATCTACGGCAACATCGCCGGCGGTTGGGGACAGCCCTTCATCAATCTTGGCGTGGGCATGGTCATGGGAGGCGTTGCCCAAATGCTCGCGCCGCAGGCGCGAAACCTCGGCGCCAAAGACAGCCCAGAAAACACCCCGAGCTACAGCATGAACGGTGCCGTCAACACGCAGGCGCAAGGCAACCCTGTGCCGCTCGCATACGGCGGGCACGACGAGAAAGGCATGTACGTGGGCTCGGCAATTATCAGTGGCGGCATCATGGCGGAGGATCAGACTTGAGCGCATTGACGGTCGCAACCCCGCATTCGTACGGCCCCTCGCAGGCTGGTGCAAACCCGCTTTCGATCGTGGACCTGCGAGGGGCGAAGAAGGGCGAGGCGACGGCTCGCCAGCCTGTGGAAACCCCCGACAGCCTGCGCTCCATCGCGCGCGCCCGCATCTTGGACCTGATCAGCGAGGGTGAGATTCGTGGCCTGGTGGATGGCAACCGTTCGATCTTCCTGGACGGCGTGCCGATCGAAGGCCCCGGCGGCGTCCTGAACTTTCAGGGTGTGCGAGTGGAGCTTCGCTCGGGCACGCAGGATCAGTCGCACATTCCAGGCTTCCCGAGCGTCGAGAACGAAATCGGCGTTGGCGTCGAGCTTCGGACCGATACGCCGGTCGTGCGAACGGTGTCAGGCAGCGAGTTGTCGGCGATCCGAGTTCGCTTTGGCGTCCCGACGCTGCAGAAGCTGAACACAGAGAACGGCGACACCGAAGGCTACAGCGTCGGATATGCGATCGACCTGTCGACCGATGGCAGCACGTCCTCGACTGTGTTGAGCAACGCGTTCACCGGCAAGACGACCACCCTGTATCAGCGTAGCCACCGCATCGACCTCCCCGCTGGCCAGAGCTGGCAGATTCGCGTGCGCCGCCTCACGCCGAACGCCAACAGCAACACCGTCGGCGACACGGTGAACGTGGAGTCCATCACCGAAGTGATCGATGCCAAGCTGCGTTATCCGAACTGCGCCTTGGCGGCGGTCGAGGTCGACGCAAGCCAGTTTCAGACCAAGCCGAGTACCGCCTACCAAATTTGGGGGCGCATCGTTCAGGTGCCGAGCAACTACGACGTCGCCACGCGCACCTACAACGGCATCTGGGACGGCACCTTCAAGCCTTCATGGACGAACAACCCGGCGTGGATCTTCTACGACCTGGTGGTCAACGACCGCTTCGGGCTGGGCCATCGGATCCCGGCGGCGTGGGTTGATCGCTGGCGGCTGTATCAGATCGCGCAGTATTGCGATCAGCTGGTGAGCGACGGCATGGGCGGCCGGGAGCCGCGCTTCGTGTCCAGCGTCTACATGCAGACCCGGGGTGATGCCTACAAGGTGCTGCAGGACATGGCGTCGATGTTCCGAGGCGTCAGCTTCTACGCGGCCGGCCAGATGATGGCCTCCTGCGACATGCCTCAGGATCCGATCTTCACCTACACCGCAGCGAACGTGGTCGATGGCAAGTTCGGGTACGAGGGAACAAGCCTCAAGGCCCGCCATACCGTCGCCCTTGTATCGTGGTCCGATCCGGACGACTTCGGCCGGCAGAAGGTTGAGACGGTCGTCCATCGTGAAGGCGTGGCCCGGTACGGGATCAACCAGATCGAGGTGACGGCGATCGGCTGCCACTCGCGATCGCAGGCACAGCGCGTTGGCAACCACATCCTGTGGACGGAGTATCTGGCGACCGAAACCATCAGCTTTGTCGTCGGGCTCGAGGGCATGATCTGTCAGCCCGGCGACGTCTTCCAGGTAGCCAACAAGTACCGCGCTGGCCGCCGCAACGCTGGACGCATCCGGGGGGCCACTCTCGATACCCTGACCCTCGATGCTCTTCCCCCGGCCATAGGCCCCGGTGACACCCTTCGGGCCACCCTGCCTACGGGGCGCACCGAGGCGCGCACTGTGGCGCAGGTTACGGGCAATACGGTGCGGGTTATCGCGCCGTGGTCGGCTGTTCCGGTCAAGCACTCGATCTGGTGTGTTGAAAGCGCCGATCTGGCCCTCCAGCAGTTCCGGGCAGTGTCGATCACGGAGGAGACGCCGACTACTTTCCGGATCACCGGCATCCACCACGTCCCGCAGAAGTTCGCGGCGATCGATGACGGCACCCGGCTGGAGCTGCCGCCGATCAGCATCATCCCGCCTTCGGTTCAGCCGCCGCCGGCCAGCGTTGCGCTGACCTCGCGGTCGGTGATCGACCAGGGCATCGCCAGCCACATCCTGAACATCGCTTGGGAGCGGGCGGACAAGGCGATCGCGTACGACGTCGAATGGCGGCGCGATGACCTGGATTGGGTCCGGGCCGGCCGGGTTGCGACGGCCAGCCTTGACGTGCCCGGGATCTATGCAGGCCGTTATCTGGCCCGCGTCAGGGCCATCAATGCCCTTGGCGTGGCCTCCATGCCAAAGCTCAGCCCCCTGACCGACATCGCTGGCAAAACCACGCCGCCGCCGGCACTGACGTCGCTGGCAG
>NZ_JBFULB010000071.1:0-15361 GCF_056400545.1 Stenotrophomonas sp. P5_A8
GCGGCAAAACAGCCTGGCTTCCACCTGCTTAACGCAGCCGAGCCCCGTAGCGGGCGGTAGGCTCCTGGGCAAAATAAAGGAGGAGGCCGCCAGGCCGGGGGACATTTGCGCCAGGGGCCTACCGGCCGCTACGGGGCCCTCACGCTCGCGATAGCCRCAAACGAAGACACCGCCGGATCACGGTGCGCCTTGACCACCGACCACGCGCGGTCGCAGTGCGCAATCTGCTGCATACCTCGGAACAAGACACTGCCCTCCATTGATGGAAGGATCTTGCAGATCGGGTTGGTCACGCAGTGTTGAACCCAAACAAAAAGCCCGGGCAATGCCCGGGCTTTTAGTTCCCCAATGACGGTTACATCAATTGAAGGTGTACTTGGCCCCCACGGTGAAGTAACGGCCGATCGCGCCGCTGAAGTGCAGCGGGTTGTAGTTGACGCCGCCGTAGGTGGTCGGATCCAGCGGAGCGATGCGGTCGAACAGGTTCTGCACCGACGCGTTCAGTTCGAAGGCTTCGGTCACGTTCCAGCGACCGGACAGGTCGAAGGTGGTGAAGGAAGAGATCTTGGTAACGTCGGTACCATCGGCGTAGGAGAACTGGTACGAACCATCCGGACCGCGGAAGTCGGTGTTGTCCATCTTGGAGATGTAGTTGGCCACGCCGCTGACGCTCCACGGGCCCTGCTTCCAGGTGGTGCCGAAGTTGATGCGATCCTTCGGCGTACCGATGCAGTTGGTGACATCGCAGTTACCGTGGGTACCTGCGTAGTCCACGGTCACGTCGGCATCGGTGCGCTCGAACTTGAGCACATGGCTCCACTGCAGGTCCATTTCCAGCTGGCCCGGACCGATGTCGAAGGTCTGGCGGATGTCGGTATCGATACCGCGCACGCGGGTCGAGGCGGCATTGATGTAGTCCGTGTTGACCGCCAGGATGGTGCCGGTGCCTGCGACGCCATTGATCAGGTCGATATCGCGCAGCACATTGCCGGCTGCGATCGCATCCGCAGTGGCACCCTGAGCGATTTCATTGGTGCGCTTGATCTGCCACGCATCCACCGTCAGCGAGGTGCTGGAGGTGGGCTGCAGCACGACACCGAACGAGTAGCTCTTGGATTCTTCCGGCTTCAGGTCCTTGTTCGGACGGGTGATGATGGCCACCGGACGCGAACTRCAGTTGGTGCCGACATCGGCGATCGGGCTGGCGGCGCAACGCACCGGATCGCGGGCGTTGGAGAAGGCGGCCAGGCCACCGTCGCCGTTCTCGGCCGGGTTGGGCGCACGGAAGCCTTCGGCGTAGCTGCCGCGCACCGCGATCCAGTCGGCCGGGGTCCACTTGATGCCGACCTTCGGGGTCGCCTTGCCTTCGCCGCTTTCGTACTTGTCGTAGCGGACCGCGCCGGACAGTTCCAACTGCTCCAGCACCGGCGCGGACAGTTCGACGTAGCCGGCATACACGTTCTGCGTGCCATCGTAGGCCGAGTAGCCCAGGCCGATGATGTCGCCGGCATCGGTATAGGTCTGCGGAGTCAGGCTGTTGCTGGTCTTGCGCCATTCGGTACCCAGCGCCAGGCCAAGCGGACCGCCCTTGAGGTCCATCAGGCTGCGCGAGATGGTGAAGTCGAACATATCCAGGCTGGACTTGGCGCGCGCGCTGATGTCCGGCGAGATGTAGTCATACAGCGCCTGCGAGTTCAGACCGGCGTTGTCGCCGATGCGCCACACGCCGCCCGGGCAGGCCGGGTTGCCGAGCGCGCATTGCACGGCGCTGTAGCGCAGGAAGCCGGTGCGCTTGTTGACCAGATCGGTACCCGAATGCAGCAGGGCGGTGTCGTAGCTCCAATCGCCCCAGTTGCCCTTGACGCCAACCAGGAAACGGTTGAATTCATTGGTGTTGTTGGTGACGCGCGGACCCACGTCCCATGCCGAGTAGCGCAGGCGCGACGCCTGGCCCTGGATCGGGTTGTCCGGATGGGTCGGGCTCAGGACGACGGCGCCGGCGCCGCTGCTGGCGTTGCGCGGGCCTTCCGGATACCCCCAGCTGCCGGACACGCCCGACGGCGTGTTGCTGAAGGTGGTTTCCTTCTTGGAGTAACCGATCTCGGTGTAGATCTCACCGCCTTCGCCGAAGGCGAAGCTGGCGCGACCGAACACATTGACGTACTTCTCTTCCGGGGTCAGGTCACGGTACTGCTGGTTTGGATCCCAGAGGCAGCCCTGCTGCTGTGCGGTTGCGTCGCTCTGACCGGGAATGGTGGTCAGGCCTGCGCAGCCCGGCAGCGCCACCAGCGTCGGCGTGACGCCCGTCGGCACGCGATCGTCGAACACCGAGCCGTTCGGGCCGGCGCCGCCGCTGGTGCCGCCATTGAGGAAGGCGCCACCGAGGAACTGCGCGTTGTTGCCGTAGCCATAGCGCCGGATATCGCCGGTGCCGATCCACTTGCGGTCCTTGCGGTCGCTGATCTTGATCGCATCGGTCTTGCCCACGTCCAGGCTGAAGAACGCATTCCAGCCATCGGTGGCCAGGTCGCCGGTACCGGCGGTCAGCGTGGCCTTCTTGGCATCGCCGTCGCTGTCACCGGACAGGCCGTAGGAGGCGCGCAGGATGGCGCCGTTGAAGTCGCTGCGCAGGATGATGTTGACCACGCCGGCGATGGCATCCGAACCGTAGATCGCAGAAGCGCCGTCCTTGAGGACTTCAATGCGCTCGACCGCATCCAGCGGGATGGTGCTCAGGTCGGTGAAGACCTTCTGCCCGTCATCGGCCAGGCCATAGGTGGCCATGCGGCGACCGTTCAACAGCACCAGCGTGGAGCCGGCGCCCAGGCCGCGCAGCGAGATGCCGGCGCCGCCACCGGCAAAGCCGTTGCCGAACGTCTTGGGAATCGAGCCGGAACCGTCGGCGGTCAGGGTCTGCAGGTATTCGGCGACCGTGGTCTTGCCGGTGCGGTCGATTTCCTGGCGGGTGACCACCTGGACGGGGGAGGGCGTTTCGGTATTGGTGCGGGGGATGTTCGACCCGGTGACCGTGATGCGGTCGAGGTTGGTGGCCTGCTCCTGGGCGAACGCTGCGCCGGAAGCCAATGCGCCGGCCAGCAGCAGCACGCTGCCGGTGAGGGCGAGGGACACGGAATGGGCCAGGGTGTTGCGGCGGCTGCTGGTGAGCCGTTGGATCGGGTGTTTCACAGCTTCTCTCCTGACTGGGAAAACCAACGATGACGATGGATCGGCACGAAAATGAGTGACGACCGCGACAATCTAGGTTTACGGCAGGTGACGTCGCTGTGAAAAATTGCTTAATTCGTAACGTTCTGTATCAGCCGTTCCAACACGGGGAGTCTGAATGGACTCCCCGTGCCGAAGACCTCACTCCGGCAGCGAGAAGCTGACCGGGACCAGCCCATCGGCGGGCACCACCTTGCCGTCTACCATGGCCGGTTCGAAGCGCCAGTGGCGCAGCACCTGCTGGCGTGCGGCGGTATCCAGCGCCCGCGAGCCGCTGCTGCGCTCAATGACCACGCTGGAGGCCTTCCCGTCCGCCTCCACCCGCACCCGCAGCAGCACGGTGCCCTGCTCGTGGTTGCGCAGGGCCGCGACCGGGTAGGCCGGCGGTGGCGCGCTGCGGTACTGCAGTTGTGCGCCTGCACCGCCGGCGGCGGGCGTGGGCACGGCCGGGGCCAGGCTCGGGGTCTGCACGTCGCTGGCCGGCAGCGGCGCTACGGCCAGCGCGTCGTCGGCGCTGGCGGTCGGCGGCGGCAGCGGGGCGACCTGCGGCTTGGGCACGGTGGTCTGCGGCTGGACCAGCTTGGGCGCTTCCTTTTTGACCTCCGGCGGGGTCGGCGGGTTTTCCGCGGCGGGCTCCAGCAGGCGCACCTGCGTCCGCTCCCGTGGCAGCGGCGCGGCCACGTACGCGGCCGGGATCAGCAGCAGCATCAGGGCCAGTACGTGCAGGGCCAGCGCGGTGCTCATGCCAAGCACGCGGGAGGCGTCGATGTGCAGCGGGACTACAGGGGGATGCGTACGGACCATTCGCCACTCTCCTTGCCAGATGTGCGGGAACATCAACGTGCGGGCGCGGCCGATGGGGTTGAGGCGGGGGTGACGACGGGGCCGCGCAATGACAGCAATACCCGAGCCGGGCACGGGCCGGAAGTCAGGGGGCGTGTCGGTGTTTGGCTGGCGCTCAGGAAACCAGCCTGGACAGGACGACGGCGCCCGCAGGCGCCGTCGTCAGGGGATGCCGGGACCGGACTCAGCGGCCCAGGTCGAACACCACGTCAAGGTTGACCGACACCGCCGATTCGCCCGGCGACACCGGGGTGGACACGTCGGCGGCCATCGGCGCGGCTGCGGCGCGCATCATCACCGGGCGGAAGTTGCCGCCGCCGTTCTCGGAGATGCTCACGATGCGGCGCACGCGCAGGCCCAGCGACTTGGCGTAGGTTTCGGCGCGGGTCTGGGCCTTCTTCAAGGCGGCCAGGCGGGCTTCGTCGTAGACCGGCTCGGGCTGGTCGATCTCGAACTGCGGGCCGTTGATCTGGTTGGCGCCCTGCGCGGCCAGCGCGTCGAGCACCTTGCCCAGCTTGGCGATGTCGCGCACCTTCAGGCTGACCGTGTTGCTGGCCTGATAGCCGGTGATCTTCGGCGGCTCGTTGTCCACGTAACGGTACTGCGGGCTGAGGTTGACTCCACTGGTCTGCACGTCACGCTCGGCAATCCCGGCGGCCTTGATCGCGGCCAGTACCTTGACCATCTGCTCGGCGTTCTGGCGCATGGCGCTGTTGCCGTCCACGGCCTGGGTGACCACGCCGGCCGACAGCGTGGCCACGTCGGGCACGCGCTTGGCCTCGGCGTTGGCCGAGATGTTGAGCAGGGTGCTGTCGGCGGCGACGGCAGCGGCAGGCTGGGACTGGGCGTGGGCGGTCATGGAGGTTCCCAGGGCAAGGGAAAGGGCGAGCAGCAACGGGGACAGGGACGGGTGGCGCATGTACATCTCCTTGTGAAGACGTTGAGGTTGGTGTCGGGGCGATGAACGCGTCGTGAGGTTTGACGGGGTTGATCACGATTCGAACGGGTTGCTCGCGATTCAGACAGTGGGCTCAGGTTATGCTTCCTCGATGCTTTATCTTGCCTCTCGATCTCCCCGACGAACCGAACTGCTGACGCGCCTGGACCGACCGTTCCACGCGTTGGACCTTGAGGTGCCTGAAGTCCGTGCCGCTGGCGAATCGGCCACCGCCTATGTGCAGCGGGTGGCCGCCGACAAGGCGCGCGCCGGGCTGGCCCTGGTTGGCGGCGACGCCGACGCGGTGGTGATCGGTTCGGACACCGAAGTGGTGCTCGATGGCCGGGTATTCGGCAAGCCGGTCGATGCCGCCGATGCGGCGGCCATGCTGGCGACCCTGTCCGGGCGCACCCACCAGGTGATGACCGCCGTGGCCGTGGTCGCCCAGGGGCGCCAGGACAGCGTGCTGGTGATTTCCGAGGTGAGCTTCATCGATATCGGGCAGGACGCCATCGCGGCCTACGTGGCCAGCGGCGAACCGATGGGCAAGGCCGGTGCCTACGCCATCCAGGGCGGCGCCGAACGTTACATCCGCCACCTGGCGGGAAGCTATTCGGGTGTGATGGGTTTGCCCCTGCAACAGACCGAGCAGTTGCTGCAGACGTTTGAACTGAAGGGAGTCGCCCATGTCTGAAGAAATCCTGGTCAATGTCACCCCGCGGGAAACCCGTGTCGCGGTCATCGAAAACGGCATGCTGCAGGAACTGCATATCGAACGTGGCTGGCGTCGCGGCGTGGTCGGCAACATCTACAAAGGCAAGGTGCAGCGGGTGATGCCGGGCATGCAGGCGGCCTTCGTCGAAGTCGGGCTGGAACGCGCGGCGTTCCTGCATGCCAACGATGTGATCCGCCCGGCCCCGGTGGCCAGCCCCGATACCGAGGGCACGACCCTGCCGCCGCCGTCCTCGGTGCCGATCGTGGAGCTGCTGCGCGACGGCCAGGACATCGTGGTCCAAGTGGTCAAGGACCCGATCGGGACCAAGGGTGCCCGCCTGACCACCCAGATCAGCATTCCCTCGCGCTACATGGTGCTGCTGCCGCAATCCAAGGTGGTCGGGGTATCGGCGCGGATCGAAGACGAGGCCGAGCGCGCCCGGCTGAAAAGCCTGGTGACCGAATTGTCGGCACAGCACGGCGGCTACGGTTACATCGTGCGCACCAACGCCGAGGGCCAGCCGGCCGAGGCGATCGCCGAGGACGTGGCCTACCTGTCGCGGGTATGGAACGTGGTCGAGCGCCGTGGTCGCGATGCCGCCCCGCTCAGCGTGATCTATGAAGACCTGAGCCTGCCGCTGCGGTCGGTGCGCGACCTGATCCGCAAGGACGTGGACAAGGTCAAGGTCGACTCCAAGGAGACCTTCGGCCAGCTGCAGGCCTTCGTGGCCAAGTACATGCCGGTGCTGGCCGAGAAGATCGAGCTGTACAGCGGCGACCGCCCGATCTTCGACATGTTCGGGGTGGAGGACGAGATCGGCCGCGCGTTGGACAAGCAGGTGCCGCTCAAGTCCGGTGGTTACCTGGTGATCGACCAGACCGAGGCGATGACCACGATCGATGTGAACACCGGTTCGTTCCTGGGCCAGCGCAACCTGGAAGAGACGGTGTTCCGCACCAACCTGGAAGCCGCGCAGGCGGTGGCGCGCCAGCTGCGGCTGCGCAACCTGGGCGGCATCATCATCATCGACTTCATCGACATGGACGATGCCGAGCATCGCCGCCAGGTGCTGCGCACGCTGGAAAAGGCGCTGGCCCGCGACCATGCCAAGACCACCGTCTACGACTTCTCACCGCTCGGCCTGGTCGAGATGACCCGCAAGCGCACCGTGGAAAGCCTGGAGCGGCAGCTGTCCGAGCCGTGCCCGGAGTGCAGCGGGCGCGGCTCGATCAAGACCGCAGAAACGGTCACCTACGAGATCTTCCGCGAGATCACCCGCGCGGTGCGCCAGTTCGATGCGGCACGCCTGCTGGTGATCGCCTCGTCCAAGGTGGTGGCGCGGATCACCGATGAGGAATCCTCGGCGGTGGCCGAACTGGAGGAATTCCTCGGCAAATCGATCCGCTTCCAGGCGGACGAGCAATACCTGCAGGAGCAGTTCGATGTCGTGCTGCTCTGATCTCCACGCGTTGGCGCGCTCGCGCGCCGATGCTTTCGCGTCACGATGAGCACGCCGCTCCGACTGCGACTGCGAAGGATTCGCCGCCATGCCGTATATGCATTGGCGATCGTGCTGGTATGTGTGGCGGTGCTGGTGGGCACCGTCAGCCAAGCGTTGCCGTTTGCCGAGCGTCATCCGGACAAGGTGGCGGCCTGGTTGAGCGCGCGGGCCGGGCAGCCGGTGCGTTTCGATCACCTCGATACCGCCTGGACCCGGCGGGGTCCGTTGCTGCAGCTCAAGGGGCTGCGCATCGGCGAAGGCCAGGGCATCGCCATCGGCGAGGCCGAGGTGCTGGTGTCGATGTACACCGGGTTGCTGCCCGGACATTCGCTGACCGAACTGCGCCTGCGCGGGTTGGCGCTGGTGCTGGAGCGTGCCGACGATGGTCGCTGGTCGGTGCGCGGTCTGCCGCAGTCGGGCAGCGGCGATCCGCTGGACGCACTGCGCCGGCTGGGCGAGCTGCAGGTGATCGGCGGGCGGCTGCGGGTGGATGCGCCGTCGCTGAACCTGCAGGCCGAGCTGCCGCGCATCGATCTGCGCCTGCGCGTGAATGGTCAGCGCCTGCGCGTGGGGGCACGCGCCTGGGCCGATCTCAATGGCTTGCCGCTGACCGCCGTGCTGGATTTCGAGCGCAATCGCGGTGATGGACAGGCCTGGCTGTCAGCCGACCCGGCCGATTTTCGCGCGTGGTCCAAGTTGTTGCAGTTCGCCGGCGTGTCGCTGCAGCAGGGCACCGGTGAATTGAACGCGTGGGTGGACCTGCGCGACCATCGGCCGGTGATGGTCACCGCCGATGCCGACCTGRAGGGCCTGCAGCTGCGCGGCGCGCCGTTGGCCGATGGCACCCGCCCGGCGTTGACGCTGGACACCCTGCAGCTGCGCGCGCGCTGGCGCTGGGTGCAAGGGGGCTGGCGCGCCGATGCGCCGCAGCTGCGCATCGGCCTGGCCGGCACTACAGACATACAACGCCTGGACGGGCTGCTGTTGGCCGGCGGCCAGCACATGGCACTGGCCGGGGACAACATCGATGCCACCGCGCTGCTGCGTGGGCTGGCGCTCAGCGACCGGGTCGAACCGGGCCTGCGCGAGTGGCTGCAGCACGCCGCCCCGCACGCGCGGATGACCCAGGTGCGGATCGCCGCCGAGCGCGACGGCCCGGTATCRATCCAGGGCGAGCTGGCCGACGTCGGCTTTGCCCCGTCCGGGCATGCGCCGGGCCTGAGCGGGGTAGGCGGGCGCTTCAGTGGCGACGCCGATGGTTTCCAGCTGGCGCTGCAACCGACCCGCACCCTGCACTTCGATTGGCCGAGCGGCTTTGGCGTGCGCCACGACGTGCGCCTGGCCGGGCAACTGGTGGGCTGGCGCGACGAGGCCGGCGGCTGGCGCTTCGGCACCCCGGCGCTGCGCGTGCAGGGCACCGACTATGCCGCCGACGTGCGCGGCAGCGTCTGGTTCCAGGGCGATGGCACCCGCCCGTGGCTGCAGCTGGCTGCGCGCATCGACGATGTGCCGATGACCGCGGCCAAGCGTTTCTGGATTCATTCCAAGATGACCAAGGGCGCCACCGACTGGCTCGATGCCGCCTTGGTGTCCGGGCAGGTACGCGGCGGCATCGGCCTGGTCACCGGCGACCTGGAAGACTGGCCGTTCGACCGCAACAACGGCCGCTTCGAGGCCACCGGGCACATCAGCAACGGCACCATCCGCTTCCAGCACGACTGGCCGGCGATGGGCAAGGTGGATGCCGATATCGCCTTCATCGGCCCCGGCTTTGAACTGCATGGCAGTGGCGACCTGGCCGGGGTGGCGGTGAACCATTTCGATGCGGGCATCGTCGATTTCGGCCAGACCCCGCTGTACGTCAAGGCCACCACCCAGACCGACACGGGCACGTTGCTGGCGATGCTCAAGCAGAGCCCGTTGCACGCCACCTACGCCGACACGCTGGACAACCTGACCGCCAAGGGGCCGGCAGCCGTCACCTTCGATCTGCTGCAGCCGCTCCACCACGACCAACCCGGCGGCCACCTGCAGGGTACCGTTGATCTCAACGGCGTGGCCCTGACCGAAAAGCGCTTCGCGCTGACCTTCGACAGCATGCGGGGGCAGGCCCGCTACAGCCGCGACGGCTTCGGCGCCGACAGCCTGAGCGTGCGCCATCTCGGCCAGGACGGGCAGCTCAGCCTGCGCGCCGGCGGCTATGTGCGTGACCCGCAGCAGGCGTTCGAATCGGAACTGAGCGCGGCGCTGGATGCGCATGCGCTGCTGGATCGTGCCCCGGAGTTGAGCTGGCTCAAGCCGTACATCCAGGGCAATTCGCGCTGGACGATCGGGGTGACCCTGCCCAAGGTCGCCGCGGGCGCCAAGACCGAAGCGCCGACCCTGCTGACCCTGCGCTCGGACCTGGTGGGCACCCGCTTGGACCTGCCAGCACCGCTGGACAAGGTGGCCACCATACCGCTGGCGACCACCGTCAATGCGCAGCTGCCGATGGGCAGCGGGCGCGTGGATGTGGCGTTCGGGCAGCGTCTGGCGTTGACCGCGCGGACCCACAACAACCAGACCGGCGTGCAGGTCACGCTGGGCAGCGACAAGGTCGACCGCGAGCCGCCCGCCAGTGGGCTGGCGGTCAATGGCCGCAGTGGTTCGCTGGACGCTCTGGAATGGATCGGCCTGGCCCGCGCACCGGGTGGGGGCGATGACAAGGATCCGATGCCGCTGCGCCAGGTGGATGTGCAGGTGGGGCAGCTGCTGTTGGCCGGCGGATTGTTCGCGCAGACCCGTCTGCAGCTGCGGCCGAGTCCCTCGGCGGTCGAGGTGCGGCTGGATGGGCCGTCGCTGGCCGGCACGCTGAGCGTCCCCAATGCCGACGGCGGCACCATCGTCGGCAAGCTCAGTCGTGTGCACTGGCAGTCGTTGCCCACCCCGGTCAAGGTGCCCTCCGGTGGCGCGCCGATCCTCCTGCCGGCCGACGCCACGCTGCCCGCACGGGTACAGGCCAGCGCCAACGACACCAACCCGGCGAAGATTCCGCCGCTGGCGCTGGACATCGAGGACCTGCAGTTCGGCAAGGCCAAGCTGGGCCAGGCGGTGCTGCGCACGCGTC
The DNA here is from genome assembly GCF_056400545.1 of Stenotrophomonas sp. P5_A8. Classification (NCBI taxonomy): domain Bacteria; kingdom Pseudomonadati; phylum Pseudomonadota; class Gammaproteobacteria; order Lysobacterales; family Lysobacteraceae; genus Stenotrophomonas; species Stenotrophomonas sp. P5_A8. Next base: position 10,328 of record NZ_JBFULB010000071.1, read on the forward strand.
CGTTCGGCAACGGACTGAGCGTGGACCAGCTGCAGTTCCGGGCGCCCAAGCAGGCCATCGACATCCAGGGCCGCTGGTTGGGGATGGGCGATACCGCCCGCACCCAGGTGACCGTTGACGTGAAAAGCGAGGACCTGGGCGGGCTGATGCAGAACCTGGATTACGGCGGCCAGCTGCGCGGCGGTCAGGGCCAGATCACGCTGGATGCCGGTTGGCGGGGTGGCCCATCGGACTTCCAGCTGGGCGCGCTGCAGGGCCACATGCAGGTCAATGCCCGCAATGGCCAGCTGCTGGAACTGGAGCCCGGGGCCGGTCGCGTGCTCGGGCTGCTCAGCGTGACCCAGCTGCCGCGCCGGTTGATGTTCGACTTCCGCGACTTCTTCTCCAAGGGCTTCGCCTTCAACCAGATCGACGGTGCGCTGGCATTCGGCAACGGCATGGCCACCACCGACAAGGTGTTGATCGAAGGGCCGGCGGCCAATATCAGCATCCGTGGCCAAACCGATCTGCGCCGCCAGCAGTTCGACCAGACCATCGACGTCAACCCGCGCTCGGGCAACCTGCTGACCGTGGTCGGCGCGGTGGCCGGCGGGCCGGTCRGCGCGGCGGTCGGCGCGGCCGCCAACGCTGTGCTGGGCAAGCCGCTGGGCGCGATCGGCGCCAAGACCTACCGGGTCACCGGACCGTGGGCCGAGCCCAAGGTCGAAGTGATCGACCGCGAGGACGCGCCGCCGCCGCGTGCCGCTCCCGCCGCGTTGCCGCCTCCGGTACGCTGACTCCTTTCCCGCGCCCGGCTTGCGATGGCGGCCGGCGCCCTCAGATAGATGACATGACCGACAACGCACTCACCCTTGCCAACGAACGCCTGCTCCTGCCCGCCGGGCTCGATGCCGGCGGCCTGGAACGCACCTTCGGTACCCTGCTGGGACCGGGTATCGACTTTGGCGACCTGTATTTCCAGCACGCCCGGCGCGAGAGCTGGAGCGTGGAAGACGGCATCGTCAAGGACGGTGCGCACTCGATCGAGCAGGGCGTGGGCGTCCGCGCCATCGCCGGCGAAAAGACCGGGTTTGCCTACTCCGACGACATCCATGCCGATGCCCTGCTGTCCGCGGCGCAGTCGGCGCGGGCGATTTCGCGCGAAGGCGGGGCACAGCAGGCGCGCTCGCTGGTGCGTGGCGGCGGGCGCGCGCTGTATCCGGCGCTGGACCCGATCGACGGCATGGGCAATGAAGCCAAGGTGGAGATGCTCAAGCGTCTGGACCGCTACCTGCGTGCCGCCGACCCGCGCGTGCAGCAGGTGATGGTGAGCCTGTCCGGCGGCGTGGACACGGTGCTGATCGCGCGCAGCGACGGCGTGCTGGCCGCAGACATCCGCCCGCTGGTGCGCTTGAACGTGCAGGTGATCGTCGAACAGCACGGTCGCCGCGAGTCCGGTTACGCCGGCGGCGGTGGTCGCTACAGCTACGAGGAATTGTTTGCCGACGGGCGCCCGGAAGGGTTCGCGCGCGAGGCACTGCGTCAGGCGCTGGTGAACCTGGAGGCGATTCCGGCTCCGGCCGGGGTGATGACCGTGGTGCTGGGTCCGGGCTGGCCCGGCGTGCTGCTGCACGAGGCGGTCGGCCACGGCCTGGAAGGCGACTTCAACCGCAAGGGCACCAGTGTCTACGCCGGCCGCGTCGGTGAGCGCGTGGCCGCGCCGGGCGTGACCATCGTCGACGACGGCACCCTCGATGGCCGTCGGGGGTCGTTGAACATCGATGACGAGGGCCACCCGACCCAGTGCACCACGCTGATCGAGGACGGCATCCTGGTGGGTTACATGCAGGATTCGCTCAATGCGCGGCTGATGGGCGTGGCCCCGACCGGCAACGGCCGCCGCGAATCGTTCGCGCACATGACCATGCCGCGCATGACCAACACCTACATGCGCGCCGGTCAGCACGATCCGGAAGAAATGATCCGCTCGGTCAAGAAGGGCCTGTACGCGGTCAACTTCGGTGGCGGCCAGGTCGACATCACCAGCGGCAAGTACGTGTTCTCGGCTACCGAGGCGTATCTGATCGAGGACGGGAAGATCACCGCGCCGGTGAAGGGCGCCACGCTGATCGGCAACGGCCCGGAAACCATGCAGAAGGTGCGCATGATCGGCAACGATCTGGCTCTGGACGAGGGCGTGGGCATCTGCGGCAAGGATGGCCAGAGCGTGCCGGTCGGCGTGGGCCAGCCGTCGCTGTTGATCGATGGCATCACCGTGGGCGGCACCCAGGCCTGAGCACGATGATGCACCTGTCGTGCAGCCCGCCGCGCGCGGCCGCCAGCCCGAGGCTGGCGCCGTCGCGTGGGCACTGCGGCTCAGTCGTCGGCGTTCTCGTCGCCGTCGTCCTGCGCGTCGAGGTCTTCGTCGGAGGTGTTCAGTCCTTCCAGGCCCAGCGCGGCCGGCAGCAGCAGCGTGCGCAGTACCTGGAAGATCTCGCGGTAGGCGCGCGGCGGCTTGTTCTTGGCTTTTTCGGCCTGGGCGTTGCGCACCAGCGTGCGCAGCTGCTGGCGGTCGGCGTGCGGATACTCGTCCAGCAGCGCGCCCAGCGCCTTGTCGCCGTCCCTCAACAGGCGCTCGCGCCAGTCTTCGACGCGGTGCATGGTGGCCACTTCACGACGCGAGGTGTCGCTGTTGGCATCCAGCGCATCGCGGATCGCATCCAGCACGGCGTCGTCTTCGCGGCGCATGTGCTTGGCCAGGAACGCCAGCTGGCGCTTGTGGGCGATATGGGCGGTGATGCGCTTGGCCTCGGCGATGTGCGGCAGCAGATCTTCGGGCACCGGCAGACGCGCCAGCTGCGCAGGGGTCAGCGACACCAGCTTCTCGCCCAGGGCCAGCACGTCCAGTGCAGCCCGGCGGTTCTGGCTACGGCTGATGTCAAGGAATTCACCGGTTTCTTCGTCGCGTCCGCGCATCGTCTTATTTCCACATCCAGAACTGTGCCCGGCGTTGCGCCAGGCACTCACCCGTACAGGATAAAGCATTGAACGTGATCTCCCCTGAAGTCTCCCCGGCCGACGACAGCCTGCAACGCCTGGAGCAGCTGGCTGACATCTCCCAGCGCCTGCTGGAGCGGGCCAAAGCCCTGGGCGCCACCCAGGCCGAGGTCAGCTGCAGCGACGAGCGCGGGCTGGATGTGAACGTGCGCCTGGGCGAGGTGGAAACGGTCGAATCCACCCGTGACCGCGGCATCGCGGTGACCGTCTACTTCGGCCAGCGCAAGGGCAGTGCCAGTACTGCCGACCTGCAGGAGGGCAGCCTGGCGTCGACCGTGGCCCAGGCGTGTGCCATCGCCCGGCACACCGAGGACGACGCGGCGGCCGGGCTGGCCGACGCCGCGCTGATGGCCCAGGACTTCCCCGACCTCGATGGCTGGCACCCGTGGGCGCTGGGCGCCGACCAGGCGCTGGACCTGGCCCTGGCCTGTGAAGCGGCCGGCCGCGAGGCGGACACGCGCATCAGCAATTCCGATGGCGCGTCGGCGGCGACCTCGCAGAGCCTGTCGGTGTATGCCAATTCGCACGGCTTCATCGGCCGCGAGCGCAGCAGTCACCATTCGATCGGCTGTGCGCTGATTGCCGGCCAGGGCGACGGCATGCAGCGCGACGGCTGGTACAGCAGCGCGCTGGCCCGTGAAGACCTCGAGTCTGCCGCGGCGATCGGGCGCCGTGCCGCCGAACGCACCGTGGCGCGCCTGCAGCCGCGTTCGATGGCCACCGCGCAGATGCCGGTGCTGTTCTCGCCGGAAGTGGCGCGTTCGCTGATCGGCCACCTGCTGGGTGCGGTTTCGGGGGGGGCGCTGTATCGCCGCGCCAGCTTCCTGCTGGACAGCGTCAACACGCGGCTGTTCCCGGACTGGTTCCAGATCGAGGAACTGCCGCTGCTGCGTCGCGGCCTGCGCTCGTCCGCGTTCGATGGCGACGGCGTGGCCACGCGCAATTCGGCCCTCATCACCGATGGCGTGCTGCAGCGCTACATCCTGGGCAGCTATTCGGCCCGCAAGCTCGGCCTGCCCACGACCGGCAATGCCGGTGGCGTGCACAACCTCAAGGTGGCCGCCAACGCCGGGGACCTGGCCAGCATCGCGCGGCAGATGGGCCAGGGCTTGCTGGTGACCGAACTGATGGGGCAGGGCGTCAACGGCGTGACCGGCGACTACTCGCGCGGCGCCGGCGGCTTCCGGGTGGAGAACGGTGAGATCAGCTATCCGGTGGACGGCATCACCATCGCCGGCAACCTCAAGGACATGTTTGCCGGGATCGAGGCGGTGGGTAGCGACGTGGACCGTCGCTCGCACGTGCAGGTGGGTTCCATCCTGGTCGGCCGGATGACCGTTGCGGGCAACGATTGACGTATTCTATGGCCGCTGCCCTGGCAGGCGGGGAGCCTGCCGCGCAATACCCACACACCGAACAAGGAGTTTCACCGTGAGCGAATTCGACAACGTCACCGCACCGCCGCCGGCACCGGCCGGCACCGCCCCGGCCGACCAGCGCACCATGGCGCTGGTGGCGCACATCCTGGGCATCTTCACCGGTTTCATCGGTGCGCTGATCATCTGGTTGATCAACAAGGACGACACCACCAAGCCGTTCGTGATCGATCAGTCCAAGGAAGCGCTGAACTTCCAGATCACCGTGGCCATTGCCTACATCATCTCCAGCATCCTGGTGGTCGTGCTGATCGGCACGCTGATGCTGGCTGCCGTGTGGGTGGCCAACCTGGTGCTTTGCATCATGGCCGCAGTGAAGGCCAACAACGGCGAAGCCTACCGTTATCCCTTCACCCTGCGCCTGATCAAGTAATCCGCGCCGCAGGTGTGGCGACAAAAAACGCCCGGCAATGCCGGGCGTTTTTTTATTTCTTCGCCGCGGTGGGGGGTAAGCAAGGGCGTGCTTTGATCCTTTCAAAAGCGGGTGGTCGGCGGATCGGGCGGTGGGCCCCCATGCCCTTTCCGGCGACGCCCCCGSCCGCGGGGCGGCCTCCTCCTTTAT
>NZ_JBFULB010000072.1:0-15130 GCF_056400545.1 Stenotrophomonas sp. P5_A8
GCATGGGGACCGTACTTCCCGGCGCCAACACCGCTGCGCCCCGGCATGTCACCCGCGCACGCATACACAACGATCTGGAGCAGATCCGGCGGCTGCGCAACCGCATCACCCATCATGAACCCATCTTCGCGCGCGCCCTGGGCGAAGATTTCGCCGCCATCCAGCGGCTAGTGGCACTGCGCTGCACACGCACCGCCGATTGGATGGCCGGGCATGAGGCCGTGACCCCGCTGCTGCGCAATCGCCCGCCCTGACCGGCGGCGTAGTTACACCGCCGGCAGCGTCGCCATGTCCCAGCGCGGGGTGACCTGTACCTGCGGCGGGTTGTGCTGGCCGGCCTGCAGGCGCAGGGCGCCGGCGAAGGCGATCATGGCGCCGTTATCGGTGCACAGCGACGGGCGCGGGAAGCAGGCGCGGCCGCCACGGCGGGCGGCCATCTGCTGCAGCTTGGCGCGCAGGCGCTTGTTGGCGCCCACGCCGCCGGCCACCACGATCACATCGGTGCCGGCCGCATCCAGCGCGCGCTCACACTTGATGGCCAGCGTGTCGACCACCGCGTCTTCAAAGCCACGGGCGATGTCGGCGCGGGTCTGTTCGCTCTGGTCGCTGTCACGCCAGGCCAGCAGCACCTGGGTCTTCAGGCCGGAGAAGCTGAAATCCAGCCCAGGGCGATCGATCATCGGGCGGGTGAACTTGAACCGGCCCGGGGTGCCGCGCTCGGCCAGCGCGGCCAGCTGCGGTCCGCCCGGGTACGGCAGACCCATCAGCTTGGCGGTCTTGTCGAAGGCCTCGCCGGCGGCGTCGTCCAGGGTCTCGCCAAGCAGGCGGTACTGGCCGATCCGGTCCACGGCGACCAGCTGGGTATGCCCACCGGACACCAGCAGGGCCACGAACGGCGCCTGCGGCGGGTCGTCTTCCATCAGCGGGGCCAGCAGATGCCCTTCCATATGGTGTACGCCGACCGCCGGCACCTCCAGCGCCCAGGCCAGCGACCGGGCCACGCCCGCCCCGACCAGCAGCGCCCCGACCAGCCCGGGGCCGGCCGTATAGGCCACCCCGTCGATATCGGACACGCCCATCCCGGCGTCGGCCAGGGTCTGGCGGATCAGCGGCAGCAGCTTGCGCACGTGGTCGCGGCTGGCCAATTCAGGCACCACCCCGCCGTACTCGGCATGCAGGGCGATCTGGCTATAGACCGCATGGGCGCGCAGTGCGTCCGGGCCGGCCAGGTCGGTGTCATACACCGCCACGCCGGTCTCATCACAGGAAGATTCGATACCAAGGACTCGCATAACGCGTATTATGGACCGCTTGAGGCCCCGGCAGCGTTACCGCCAGCCCACCCGACACCACCTGTGGCCAAGAAGTTCGCCGGGGTGGGTTGCAACTTCTTTTGCCGCCGCTATAATGTGCGGCTCTCACCGGGTGTGACCCGGTTCTACTGTGTCCCGGAGATTCCATGCCCAGCGTTAAAGTCCGCGAGAACGAGCCCTTCGAGTTTGCGCTCCGTCGCTTCAAGCGCACCTGCGAAAAGGCCGGCGTGCTGGCCGAAACCCGCAAGCGCGAGTTCTACGAAAAGCCGACCCAGGAGCGCAAGCGTAAAGCTGCTGCTGCTGTGAAGCGTCAGCTGCGTCGCTCCTCGCGCGACGTCACCAAGCGTCAGCGCCTGTACTGATCTACGCAACTTCGATGCGGCAGGCCCTGTGTCTGTCGCGGCGGAGCCGAAGCCGGAACGCGCGAGCGTTACCGGCTTTTTGCGTTCCAGCCTGTCGGGGTCCCTCCCCGCTCTTTTGACCGATACGAGGTGTTCCATGAGCCTGAAACTGCAGCTCACCAACGACATGAAGGCCGCCATGAAGGCCGGCGAGAAGCACCGTCTTGGCGTCATCCGCCTGATCAACGCCGCCATCAAGCAGCGTGAAGTGGACGAGCGCATCGAGCTGGACGACGCCGCCGTGCTGGCCGTGCTGGAAAAGATGGTCAAGCAGCGCAAGGACTCGGTCAGCCAGTTCGAAGCGGCCAACCGCGAAGACCTCGCCGTGATCGAGCGCGAGGAAATCCTGGTGATCGACCAGTACCTGCCGGCCAAGCTGGGCGAAGCGGAGATCGTGGCCGCCATCCAGGCCGCCATCGCCGAAACCGGTGCCGCCAGCCCGGCCGACATCGGCAAGCTGATGGGCGCGCTGAAGCCCAAGCTCGCCGGCCAGGCCGACATGGGTCTGGTGTCCAAGCTGGTCAAGCAGCAGCTCGCGGGTTGATTGGCCGAGGTGGCGACCCACGGTCGCTGCCTCCCGCAACGCCCCGGTCGGTGCGCGCACAACCGCGCCCACCGACCGCACGTTTCACCCCGCCTTCGACCCTGCCCTGCTAAAAAAAGGCATGTCTTCGCTGCCGCCTCCCCCTGCATCCGAGCCCGCGCCCCACCACCATGGTGTGCCGCCGCGCCTGCACAAGTACGTCGACCGGCTGCAGCGCAGCTTTCCGATGGCTGTGGGCAAACGTTTCGTCGATATCGACGTGCTGACCCAGGCCGCCTCGGTCTCGTTCTATGCCCTGCTCTCGATGGCCCCGCTGCTGGTCCTGCTGCTGTGGCTCACCGCCTCGTTGTACCCGCCGGCACAGCAGGCGCTGATTGCGCAGATCAACGATGTGGCCGGCAGCAGCGCGGCCACCGTGGCCGATACCGTACTCAAGAACGCCGACAATCAGCCCGACGTGGGCTCGCTGGCCGGGGTGTGGAGCACGCTGCTGCTGTTCATCGGTGCCACGGCGGTGTTCGCGCAGCTGCAGAACGCGCTGAACCTGATCTTCAACACCAGCGGCGAGCGTCTGGAGGGCATCGTGGCGTGGCTGCGCAAGCGGGTGTTCTCCTTCGGCGTGGTGCTGGCGCTGGGCTTCCTGCTGATCCTGTCGATGACCGCCACCACCATGCTGCAGGTGGCCTTCGCGCAGCTGCCCTCGGTGCTGCCGGCGATCGGTTACCTGACCAGCCTGGCGCTGTACACGGTGGGCTTCGCCTTCCTCTACCACTACCTGCCCGACCGCCGCGTGGCCTGGCGCCAGGCCTTCATCGGCGGGGCGATCACCTCCGGGCTGTTCGCGTTGGGCCGGTATGCGATCGGCCTGTACATCGCCACCGTCGCCCCGGGCAGTGCGTACGGTTCGATGGGTGCGCTGGTGATCTCGCTGGTGTGGATCTATTACGCCACCGTGGTGTTCTTTGTCGGCGCGCTGATGACCGCGGTGATCGACGAGCGCCTACGCGCCCGTTTTCACCTCGCCCAGGCCGGTATCGCCGCACCGGACCCGGGCGCAGCGACCGGCAGCTAGTAGACTAGTCCGACCCCCGCTTCCGTGCATGGCCGCCATCGGCCCTGCTCTTGCCTGCTGCCCATGGCCCGTATCCCCGACGCATTCATCGACGACCTGCTGGCCCGCTCCGACATTGTCGAGGTGGTGGGCAGCCGCGTTCCGCTGAAACGCCAGGGCAAGGAATATGCAGCACGTTGTCCGTTCCATGACGAGCGCTCGGCATCGTTCACGGTCTCCCCGACCAAGCAGTTCTATCACTGCTTCGGCTGCGGCGCGCACGGTACGGCGATCAGTTTCCTGATGAATTACGACCGCCTCGAATTCCTCGATGCGGTCGACGAGCTGGCCAAGCGCGTGGGCATGGACGTGCCGCGCGATACGCAGCCGCGTACCGCCCAGCAGCAGGACGACAGCCGCGAGCTGTATTCGGCGCTGGATGCGGCCACGCGCTTCTTCCAGAAGTCGCTGGAGGAAAGCGACAAGGCGCGCGCCTACCTGGACCAGCGCGGCGTGGACGAGGAGAACCGCGCGCGGTTTGCGATCGGCTACGCGCCCGATGGCTACAGCGCGTTGAAGGACGCGCTGGGCAAGGACGAGCGGCGCATGAAGCTGCTCGACCGTGCCGGGTTGTTCTCCAAGAACGACCGCGGGCATGTCTACGACAAGTTCCGCGACCGGGTGATGTTCCCGATCTTCGACCGCCGTGGCCGGGTGATCGCCTATGGCGGCCGGGTGATGGAGAAGGACGACGGCCCCAAATACCTCAACTCGCCAGAGACCGCACTGTTCCACAAGGGCCGCGAGCTGTACGGCCTGTGGCAGGTGCGCCAGGCCAACCAGAAGATCGAGCGGTTGATCGTGGTCGAGGGCTACATGGACGTGGTCTCGCTGTTCCAGTACGGGGTGACCCAGGCGGTGGCCACGCTGGGCACGGCGACCACCCCGGAGCATGCCGAACTGCTGTTCCGCAACGCGCCGGACGTGTTCTTCTGCTTCGACGGCGACGCCGCCGGCCGCCGCGCCGGCTGGCGCGCACTGGAGTCGGTGCTGCCGCGCATGAAGGATGGTCGCCAGGCCTTCTTCCTGTTCCTGCCCGATGGCGAAGACCCGGACACGATCGTGCGCAAGGAAGGCAGCGAGGCCTTCGACGTGCGCCTGAAGCAGGCCACGCCGCTGTCGCAGTTCTTCTTCGACGAGCTCACCCGCGAGGTCAACATGGCCACGCTGGATGGCAAGGCACGGCTGGCCGAACGGGCCAAGCCGATGCTGGCGCAGATTCCCGACGGTGCCTTTGGCGACCTGATGAAGCAGCAGTTGGCCACGTTGACCGGACTGGGTGCCCGGCCGGGCGCGGCCACGCCGTCCGGGCGTCCGCCCTCGCGCCCGATTGCCCCGACGCAGCGGCGCAGCCTGGTCCGGGCCGCCATCGCGATCCTGCTGCAGCAGCCATCGCTGGCGATGACCCTGGAAGGCCACCACTTCGACGGCCTGCGCCTGCCTGGCATCGAGCTGCTGACCGAACTGTTGACCCTGGTCGAACAGCGCCCGGACATCACCACCGGCGCGCTGCTGGAGCATTTCGAGGGCCGCGAAGAACAGGCGTCCCTGCAGAAACTGGCCGCCCATACCCAGCCGGGCGATGAGGCGATGTGGACCGAGGAACTGCACGATGCGGTGGCCCAGCTGGAAAAACAGCTGATGCGGCAACGCATGGATGAGCTTCAGGCAAAGCAGAGCCAGCAGGGCCTGGACGATACTGACAAGTACGAGCTGCGCGAACTGCTCAAGGCGCGCAGTACCATCCGCTTCTAGACGACGGAGCAGCCGTGGCGTCCCCCACCGTGAATCCCGCTGCATCGTTGTTGCGTTACTGCCGCCCTTGCGTTGTCGCCTGCCTGCTGGCGCTGGCCCTACCCGCCTGGGCCGGGGAGCTGCCCTTCGCGCAGCCACAGCCGCAGCTGTACACCGCCGGCCAGCCCAGCGCCGTCCAGTTGCAGCAGGCAGCCAAGGCCGGGGTCACCACCGTGATCGACCTGCGCCAGCCCGATGAAGATCGCGGCTTCGATGAAACCGCGGCCGCCGAACGCCTCGGCCTGCGCTATGTGCGCATCCCGGTGGCCGGTGCTGCCGGCCTGACCCAGGCGAACGCCCGCGCGCTGCGCACCACGCTCGCCCAGAGCACCGGCCCGGTGCTGCTGCACTGCGCCTCCGGCAACCGTGCCGGCGCGCTGCTGGCGCTGCTGCAGGCGCAGGACGGGGCAACCGTCGAGCAGGCGCTGGAACTGGGCCGCCGCGCCGGCATGACCTCGCTGGAAGCACCCACCCGCGTACTGCTGGAAAAGGACGCGGCGCGATGAACCCACGTGTCCTGTCCCACCTTCTTCCCTGCTCTACAGGAGCCTGCCCACCATGACCCGCTGGTGGTCGCGCCTGCGACCGGACACCTTCACCCTCGCCCTGCTCGGCACCGTGCTGCTGGCCTCCTTCCTGCCGATGCACGGCGCGGCGGCCATGGTGCTCGACGATGTCACCGACGTTGCCATCGCCCTGCTGTTCTTCCTGCACGGCGCGCGCCTGCCACGCGAATCGATCATGGCCGGTGTGCTGCACTGGCGCCTGCACCTGACCATCCTGGCGTGCACCTTCGTGCTGTTCCCGCTGCTGGGGCTGCTGTTCAAGCCGCTGGACGGCTGGCTGCTTACCCCGGAGCTGTACATCGGCGTGCTGTTCCTGTGTGCGTTGCCGTCCACCGTGCAGTCCTCGATCGCCTTCACCTCGATAGCGCGCGGCAACGTGCCCGCCGCGGTGTGCAGCGCCTCGCTGTCGAGCATCCTCGGCGTGTTCCTCACCCCCTTGCTGCTGGCGCTGCTGGCCGGCACCGAAGGCGGCATGCACAACCCGGTGCAGGCCATCGCCAGCATCATGCTGCAGCTGTTGGTGCCGTTCGTGGCCGGCCATCTGCTGCGCCCGTGGATCGCCGGCTGGGTGGAGAAGCAGCGCGCGCTGCTGCGTTACACCGACCAGGGCACGATCCTGCTGGTGGTCTATTCCGCCTTCGGTGAAGCCGTCAGCGAAGGCCTGTGGAGCAAGACGCCGCTGCTGTCGCTGCTGACCGTGGCGGTCGTGGCCGCCGCGCTGCTCGGCATCGCGATGCCGCTGATCCGCTTCATCGCCCGCCGGTTGGGCTTCAACCGCGAAGACGAGATCACCATCCTGTTCTGCGGGTCCAAGAAGAGTCTGGCCACCGGTGTGCCCATCGCCAAGGTGTTGTTCGCCGGCGGCAGCCTGGGCGCGATCGTGTTGCCGATCATGATCTACCACCAGATCCAGCTGATCGTCTGCGCGATGATCGCCCAGCGCTATGCGCGCGATCCCATTGAGCCGGCGCCAACCGTCCGCCCGGAGTGAATCGCGCCACGTTCGCGGACATGCCTTCGTCAGGGTCGTTTTCCAAACGACTGCCGATACCGTAGCTCGGCGCGATGTCAGCGTGATCTCAGCGGTCGGCCAGGGTGGCAACGCTCAAGGCGGGCATCCATATCCACAGGTCGTACTGGCGATCCGCTTCTGTATATTCTGTCGCCGCGCGCGGCGGACGCTCGATCAGCGGCACTGCGCGGCACGGCCGAAAACACGCCCAGAAATGGCCGCGCAGCGCTTCCAGACGCACGCTGTACAGCGGCAGGTCCAGCAGGTACGCGGCCATCGTCTTCTGCATGTCTGGGGCCGCATCGACCGACCGGGTGCGCATGGCATGCACGTTGCCCGTCAGCACCAGCATCCGTGCATCGGCAGGCAGCGCACTGAACTGCTGGCGCAGGTGCGTGGCCATGGCCGCATCGCGCTGGTCACTGCTGGTGGAGGTGCCGGTTTCGTTGTCATAGCCGGCCACGCCCACATCGCGGCCCTGGGCCCGCAACACACGGACCGCCTCGATCAGCGCGAGCATGTCGCGGCTGCGCCGGCCGTCATGCTGATCGTCCTTCACCACCCAGAACGGCGATGTGCGCAGCGTCGCGCGCGCGTCTTCATCGCCGTCCGAGCGCAGGTAGCGGGCCAGTGCGACGTTCTCGCTCATCGGCAGTTCCAGCGCCAGCCGCACGGCCGATGTGTTGCGGCTGTAGCGCTCCATCAGGTCGGCCACCAGCAGCGGCGTTTCGGCGGTGCCATGGTATTCGCCGAGCACGACCAGGCGGTGGTCGCCGGCGTGCCGCATGATCTGCGTGACTGTCTCATCGGGTGCAGGCGCGGCAATCGCCGCGCTGCACAGCAGTGTCAGGGCCAGTACTGCGCTTCGCATCCATCGTTTCATGCCGTCACGTCCTGTTCGGTCATGACAGCAATGGCGACGTTCGCGGGAAATTCAATGTGTCGCGGCGCACGGATTGAGGTGTCACGGCCAATGGTCGTGACCTACGGCGGGTGAAGGCGTGGCAGCCATCACCGCCCCGGCAGGTACCGACCGTTGGTCGGTACGGCGCCCGCGCTATCTGCTCCCTTACAACCAGGGCAGCATCCAGTGGTCCACCATCAGGAACGCGAACAGCGCCATCAGGTAGACGATGGAGTAGCCGAACATCTTCATCGAGAACAGCTCGTCCGGCGGGTTGAGCATGCGCCAGGCGTACCAGAGGAAGACCGCGTTGAGCACGATCGCACCGCCCAGGTAGAACATGCCGCTCATCCCCACCACGACCGGAAGGATGCTGACGACGGCCAGCGCGATCGAATACACCATGATCGACTTGCGCGTGTAGACCACGCCATGGGTCACCGGCAGCATCGGGATCTCCGCCTTGGCGTAGTCCTCGCGACGGAATATCGCCAGCGCCCAGAAATGCGGCGGGGTCCAGATGAAGATGATCAATACCAGCAGCGACGCATACGCCCAGTCCCACGGGCCCTGCATGCCGGTGATCGCCGCCCAGCCGAGCATCGGCGGCGTGGCGCCGGCGAGGCCACCGATGACGATGTTCTGCGAGGTCGCGCGCTTGAGGTACACGGTGTAGATCACCGCGTAGCCGATCAGCGAGGCGAAGGTGAGCACCGCAGTGATGACGTTGACCCAGACCACCAGGATCGTCATCGACAGCGCGATCAGCAGGCCGGCGAACACCAGCACCTGCCACGGCTTGACCTTGCCCACCACCAGCGGGCGCCACGAGGTGCGCGCCATCTGCGCATCGATGCGCGCATCCAGCAGCTGATTGATCGCCGCCGCGGCCGAGGCGGCCAGCCAGATGCCGAGGAAGCCCAGCGCGCCGTCCAGCGCCTGCTGCGCGGTCGGCAACCCGGGGATGGCCAGGAACATGCCCACCAGCGCGGTGAACACGATCAGGGCGACGACCTTGGGCTTGGTCAGGTCCCAGTACTGACGGTAACTGGCCATGCCGTCAGCCTGCCTGCACGGCAGACGCCGCGGCGCCGGTCTTGCCGTCCGCATCCGGCGCGCGCAGGCGCGCCAGCAACGTCACCAGCACGAACAGCAGTGCCACGGCGCCACCGCTGTGCGCGACCGCTACTTCCAGCGGCACCGCCAGCTTGACGTTGAGGATGCCCAGGGTGATCTGCAGCACAACCAGCAACCCCAGCGCGCTGGCCCAGCCGCGCATGCTGGGCAGCTTGAACAGGCGCACCGACAGCCACAGCAGATACACCGCCACCACGATCGCCATCATCCGGTGCGCCAGCTGGATCGCGATCCGCGAGGCGCCATCAAGCACGCCCCCTTCGTAGTCCACGCCGATGCCACGCCACAGCGTGAAGCCTTCCTTGAAATCATGCTGCGGCCACCACTGGCTGACGCAGCGCGGGAAGTTGTCCAGCGAAGCGCTGCCACCGCCGCACGCCAGCGCGGCGTAGTTGGCACTGACCCAACCGCCCAAGGCAATCTGCAGCACCAGCACGGCCACGCCGAGGCGGAGCAGCGACGTCAGTTTTGGTGCTTCCACCAGCGTGATCGGCATGTGCGTCGCGCGCCAGGCCATCCACACCAGCAGACTGAACATCAACATGCCGCCGAGCAGATGGCCCATCACCACAATCGGCTTGAGCAGCCAGGTCACCGTCCACATGCCCAGCAACGCCTGGAAGATCACCACCGCCAAGGTCAGCAAGGCGGCACGGGCCAGGTCGATGTTGTTCCAGCGCAGCGCGGCGATCAGCAGGATGGCCTCGCCAAGGATCGCCAGGATGCTGGCCGGCACGTGCATGCCCATCATGTAGAGCGGTATGCCGGTAGCCACCAGCACGCACGCGGTCACCACCGCGGTGCTGCCCCAGCGACGACGACGCGTGGCCAACAGCGCCAGGGTGAGGATCTCGATGCCGAGCGCGCCGGCCAGGAAGCGGTGGACCTGCTCGCGCCACGCCTTGTGGGTTTCCAGCGGACGGATCTTGGCCGCTTCATGGCCCACCACGTCGGCGGCATGCTGCGGCCAGGTGACCCGGCCATAGCAGGTCGGCCAGTCCGGGCAGCTCAGGCCCGCATCGGACAGGCGCACGAACGAACCGAACATGATCGTGCTGGCGGTCATGATCAGCGCAAACCACGCCAGACGGTGGAAATTGCGGTGCAGCACCGGGCGTGCGGGAAGGCTCATCTAAACGGAACTCACTTCAGTTTCAGCAGCGTGGCCAGGTCTTTGCGCAGACCAGCCATATCGAATCCCGGTGCGTAGCGCATGATCACGAAACCGTTGGGGTCGATCACATACACCGGCGTGCCGGCGGCGTCATCCACGGCGGGAAGGGCAGAACGCAGGGCCGACTGGTCGCGCAGCGCGCGCAATGCGGGCAAGCCCTGGACCTCGGCCGGCGGCGTGCCCAGCCACAGGATCTCGACATTATCGGCGTTATGCCCGAACAGCTGCCACACCTTGCCCAATCCCTGCGACAAAGTGACGCACTCGCTCGTACAGCCTGCAGACGGGACCACCAGGATGCGCCAGGTGCGTGCATCGGGATTCCATGCATACACCGTGCCATCGGCCAGTAGTGGCGGATGCTGGCGAAGGTCCACGGGCGGCTGCAGCAGCTGGCCGCTGTTGCGGTGCGCGGTGGGCTGCCAGCCGGAAAAGCGCAGCACGCCGGCCAGGGCCATCGCGCCGAAGAACAGCGCGAACAAGGCGATCAACGTCCAGCGGCCGCGTGAGCGCGAGGGCAGCCGATCCTGGGAAGTGGCATTCATAGGCGGCATTTTCTCATGTTGGGACGCTCAGCGCCGGGAACCGGCGGCGGGGCGGCGACGTTGGCGGAATTCCAGGACCAGCGCGACCACCAGCACGGTCAACGCCAACCCGAACCATTGCACCGCATAGCCGAGATGGCGGCTGGGCGGCAGCGTGTTGGGCAGCAGCTCCAGATCACGCGCATAGCCACCGGGCAGGGCCGGATCCAGTCGCAGCACACGCTGCGGCAGGCTGTGCGCCGGCAGCGTGAGCGCGGTGGCGAGGGGGTCGGCCGGCATGCGATTGGCCAGCCATACGCCAGGCTGGTCGGTGGCCGACAGCACCGGCCCCAATGCCAGCCCGGTGGCCGGGGCCGGCGCCAGCAGGCCGGCCACGTGCGCTGGCCCGGCCAGCGCTGGCAGATGCGGCAGAAGCCGGTCCGGCGGCATCGGCACCCAGCCCCGATCGACCAGCACGCGCGCACCGTCGTCGCTGCGGAACGGCTGGTAGACCTTGATCCCGGCGCGGCCTTGCCGGGTCTGGTTGTCGAGCAGGATCAGGCCGGGCAGGAACGTTCCCTGGTCCTCGATCCAGCGCAATACCGGCGGGGCGGCCAGTGCCTGGCCCAGTTGCATGCTCTGCGCGCGTGCCGGCACCTGCTGGGCCAGCAGCGCCTCTTTCTGGTGCATGCGCTGCAGTTGCCAGCGGCCGAGCTGGCAGAAGCACACGATCACCACGACCGCCGCCACCCAGCCAATCAGGCGTGTGTGCTTGCGCATCATGACAACGGCGACCAAACGCGGTGATATAGGCGTACCCGCCCTGCCATCGAGCCGCGCATGAATGATTCGTTGAAGACCCTGCTGGTAATCGCGTTTCTGATCGTCATCGTCTGGAATCTGGGCGCCGGGCTGTATTACCTGCTGGTCGATCGCGGCCAGACCAAGCGCACCGTCAATGCGCTCACCCGCCGCATCGCGGTGTCGGTGGCGCTGATCGCGCTGGTGGCCATCGGCATCTACACCGGCTGGATCAAACCCCACGGCATCGGCGGCTGAAACCGCACCCGCGTCGGTGCGGCACGGTGTCGCCCCGACGCTACAGCACGTAGACGAACAGGAACAGCATCAGCCACACCACGTCCACGAAGTGCCAGTACCAAGCAGCCGCCTCGAAACCGAAATGGTTGTCGCGGGTGAAGTGCCCCTTGGCCGAACGCAGCCACATCACGCCGAGCATGATCGTGCCGAGCAGCACGTGCGCGCCGTGGAAGCCGGTGAGCATGAAGAACGTCGAACCGTAGATGCCCGAGCCCAACGTGAGGTTGAGTTCCTTGTAGGCGTGAATGTATTCCTCGGCCTGCAGGGTAAGGAAGAACACGCCCAGTACGACGGTCAGCCCCAGCCAGATCAGCAGCTGGCGGCGATGGCCAGCCTTGAGCGCGTGGTGGGCGATGGTCAGGGTGACGCCGGAGGTGAGCAGGATCAGCGTGTTGATCAGCGGCAGGCCCCAGGCCGGAATGGTCTGGAAGTAGCCACCGATCGCGCCCGGGCCATTGGTCGGCCACGCCGCCGAATAGCCGGTCCACAACAGCTCGTTGGTCATCACCCGGTCGCCCTCACCGCCCAGCCACGGCAGGCCCAGGTTGCGGGTGTAGAACAACGCGCCGAAGAACGCACCGAAGAACATCACTTCGGAAAAAATGAACCAGACCATGCCCATGCGGAACGAGCCGTCGACCTGGCGGTTGTAGCTGCCGGCCTGGGATTCGCGCACCACATCGCTGAACCACCAGAACAGGGTCAGCACCAGCATCGCGATGCCGGTGTAGAAGGTCCACTTGCCCCAACTGGAATCGTTGAGCCAACTGGCCACGCCAACCATGGTCACCATCATCGCAATGGAACCGATGAACGGCCATTTGCTGTGCGTGGGCACGAAATACACGGTGGCATCGGGACTTTGCTGGGCCATGGTCTCAGGATCCGGTGCGTATCAGGGAGCGGCGTGCGCGCCAACCGGCACCGCAGCGGCGGCGGGCAGCTGCGCGGACAGCGCGTCGTTCTTGTAGAAGGTATAGGACAGGGTGATGGTCTTGATGTTGGCCGGCAGGTCCGGGTCGACGATGAAGCGCACCGGCATGTCGCGCTTCTCGCCGGCCTGCAGGGTCTGCGCGGTGAAGCAGAAGCACTCGGTCTTGCTGAAGTAGCCCGACGCCTTGGCCGGTGCCACCGACGGTACCGCGCTGCCGACCAGCGCGCGGTCGCTGTCGTTGCGCGCGAAGTACAGCGCTTCGTTGAGCTCGCCGGGCACCACGTCCATGGTCAGTTGCTCGGGATGGAACGCCCAGGGCAGCTTGGAGTTGACCCCGCCATCGAATTCCACCCGCACGGTGCGCTTGCCGGTGGTGACCGCGCCGCCGGCAGCCGCACCCGGACCACGCTCCAACCGCACGCCGAACACCTTCTCGCAGGCGATCCGGTACAGCGGCACCAGCGAGAAGGTCAGCACGAACACCGCCAACGCCACCCCGATCAGGCGGGGCAGCCCCGCCGTGCGCGAGGGAGTGGCCGGGCGGACCTCGCTCATCGCCCGATCACCCCGCTGAGGATGAAACCGACATACACCGCCACCGCCACCAGCCCGACCTTCCAGGCGGTGCGCTGCGCGCGGCGACGTTGCAGGGCCTGTGCATCCAGGGAGTTCGAAGGGGAGTCCATGTGGGCCTCAGTGGGTCACGTCGTCGTGGGCCAGATCACCCGGGCGGATGGTCGGCGGCGTGGTGAAGGTATGTGCCGGCGCGGGCGAGGGAATCGTCCATTCCAGTCCACGTGCGCCTTCCCAGGCGCGGGCGGCGGCCTTCTCGCCGTTGCGCAGCGAGGCCAGCAGGATCGCGGCCATCATGAAGGGCGTGGCGAACATGCCGAACGCACCGATCGAGCTGATCATGTTCCAGTCGGCAAACGCCACGCTGTAATCGGGGATGCGCCGCGGCATGCCGGCCAGGCCGAGGAAGTGCTGCGGGAAGAACAGCAGGTTGACGAACACGATCGACCACCAGAAATGGAACTTGGCCCACTTCTCGCTGTACATGCGTCCGGTCCACTTGGGCCACCAGTAGTACACCGCCGCGATCAGCGCGAACACCGCGCCGGTCACCAGCACGTAGTGGAAGTGCGCCACCACGAAATAGGTGTCGTGGTACTGGAAGTCGGCCACCACGATGGCCAGCATCAGCCCGGAGAACCCGCCGATGGTGAACAGGATGACGAAGGCCACCGCCCACAGCATCGGCGCTTCGAAGGTGAGCGAGCCGCGCCACATCGTGCTGACCCAGTTGAACACCTTCACGCCGGTGGGGATGGAGATGAGCATCGTGGCGAACATGAAGTAGATCTCACCGCCCAGTGGCATGCCCACGGTGAACATGTGGTGGGCCCAGACGATGAACGACAGGAACGCGATCGCCGCCACTGCATAGACCATCGCCTGATAGCCGAACAGCGGCTTGCGGCTGAAGGTGGGGATGATCTCGCTGACCACGCCGAACGCCGGCAGGATCATGATGTACACCTCCGGGTGGCCGAAGAACCAGAAGATG
The DNA here is from genome assembly GCF_056400545.1 of Stenotrophomonas sp. P5_A8. Taxonomy (NCBI): domain Bacteria; kingdom Pseudomonadati; phylum Pseudomonadota; class Gammaproteobacteria; order Lysobacterales; family Lysobacteraceae; genus Stenotrophomonas; species Stenotrophomonas sp. P5_A8. Next base: position 14,083 of record NZ_JBFULB010000072.1, read on the forward strand.
TGCTGGAACATCACCGGGTCGCCCCCGCCGGCCGCGTTGAAGAAGCTGGTGCCGAAGAACTTGTCGGTGAGCAGCATGGTGACCGCACCGGCCAGCACCGGCATCACCGCGATCAGCAGGAACGCGGTGATCAGCCAGGCCCAGCAGAAGATCGGCATCTTCAACAGGTCGATGCCGGGCGCGCGCATGTTGAGCACGGTGGCGATGATGTTGATCGCGCCCATGATCGAACTGATGCCGGCCACATGGATGGCGAACACGCTGAAGGCCACGTTGTAGCCGCCCTGCAGCGACAGCGGCGGGTACAGGGTCCAGCCACCGGCAGGCGCGCCACCGGGCAGGAACAAGGTGACCAGCAGCAGGCTGAAGGCCACCGGCAGCAGCCAGAACGACCAGTTGTTCATGCGCGGCAGGGCCATGTCCGGCGCGCCGATCTGCAGCGGGATCATCCAGTTGGCCAGGCCGACGAAGGCCGGCATCACCCCGCCGAAGATCATCACCAGTGCATGCACGGTGGTCATCTGGTTGAAGAACTCGGGCTTGACGAACTGCAGGCCCGGTTGCATCAGCTCGGCGCGGATCACCACGCTCATGGCCGCGCCGATGATGAACATGATGAAGCTGAAAAGCAGGTAGAGCGTGCCGATGTCCTTGTGGTTGGTCGAGAACAACCAACGCTCCACAAAGCTCTGCTGATGCCCGTGGTGCCCGTCGTGGTCAACTGCGGAATGCGCCATCGCAACTACACCTCACTGGATCCGGTGGTACCCGCGCCTGCCGGTTGGCAGGCGCGGCTCGATTTCAGGCGTTGCTGTCTGCCGGGGCTGCAGCGGCAGGTTCCGGCGCAGCCGCCGGAGCCGCCTCGACCGGGGCCGGTGCCGGTGCGGCCGGAGCAGCTTCCGGCGCCGGGGCCGGTGCAGGCTTGCGCGAGGCCAGCCACTTCTTGAAGTCTTCCTTGGACACCGCCTCGACCACGATCGGCATGAAGCCATGGTCCTTGCCGCACAGCTCGGCACACTGCCCACGGTAGACGCCGGGTTTTTCGATG
>NZ_JBFULB010000073.1:0-15126 GCF_056400545.1 Stenotrophomonas sp. P5_A8
AAGCTGGCATGAAGTCGTCGGCACGCTGGGCGAAGTGCGTGGCGATTTCCACGGTGAAAGCCGGCACCACCTGCATGGCGGCTTCGATATCCGCGGCGATGTCGGCCAGACCGTGCTGGCCATCGCCGATGGCAAGGTCAGCAGCCCGACCCCGACCTGGTCGGTGGGCGGGCAGGCCGAAGGGTTGGTGCTGGACCGGCTCAAGTACATCCACATGAAGGTCGGGCGCGACCCGGCCGATCGTCCGTTCGACCCGCGTTGGCAGCCGCTGTTCAACGACGAAGGCAAGCTGCAGCGCATTCGCGTGCGTCGTGGCACGCGCTTCCAGGTGGGCGACCGCCTGGGCAGCATCAACCGGATGGCGCACGTGCACCTCAGCGTGGGCGCCAGCGGTTTCGAGCGCAACGCGGTCGCGTTGGGGTTCACCGGCTATGTCGATACGGTCGCCCCGCGCATCACCGATGTGGCGCTGCTGGACGATCTGGACCAGCCGCTCACCGCTGGCGCGAATGGGCGCGTGGCGCTGCCGCGCAGCGGCCCGGGCGTGCAGATCGTGGTGGAGGCCTGGGACCAGGTGGACGGCAACCAGTCGCGACGTCGACTCGGGTCCTACCAGGTCGGCTACCAGATCCTCGATGCCCGGGGCCAGCCGCTCCCCGGTTATGAGCAGCCGCGCTTCAACATCGTGTTCAATTCAATGCCCCCGCGCGACAGTGCCACCAAGGTGGCCTATGCACCGGACAGCGGCATCACCGTGCATGGCAGCGCGGTCACCCGCTTCCGCTACCTGGTGACCAACACCGTGCGCGATGGTCGGGTGGAAACCGGTCGTTGGCAGCCGGACGCGTTGCCGGCCGGCGACTACGTGATCCGCGCCAGCGCGCGTGATTACAGCGGCAATGAAGGCATCGGTGCGCGCGACCTGAAGATCACCCTGCTGTAGCAGCAACGGCTACGCGCTGGGGCGGCGGCCTCAGGCACCGACGCGCGCGCGTTCGGCGTCCATGTCGGCCAATGGCCGCACTTCGATGCTGCCGAACCGTGACCACGGAAACTGCCGGGCGATGGCCAACGCTTCGTCGTGGTCGCGCGCGTTGATGAGGTTGAAGCCAGCCAGCAGTTCGTGGGTTTCGGCGAAGGGGCCGTCGGTGATCCGCGCCTGGCCCTGGCGGGTGCGCAGGGTGCGCGCACTGTCCACCGGCTGCAGTTGCTGGGCCAGCACCAGGGTGCCCTTGGCCTGCAGGGCATCGGCATGCTGCAGGCAATCATGCATGAGGCGATCGTATTCCTCGCCGGGCAGGGCCTGCAGCAGGCCTTCGTCGATATAGATCAGCAGCAGGAATTGCATGGCTGGACCGCTCCTGGGCAGGGGCGGCCATGATGCCGCAGCCGGCGCGACGGATGTGTTGCAGCGCGGCACGACGGAGCCGGAAATTTATTCTGCAGGCGTGTCGATTTCCGCCCCGCTGGGTCGTCGTAACCAGTGAAGGGCCCGCCAACCGGCGCGCCCACCCGGAGCAGACCGATGAAAGTAATGGTATTCGTCAAAGCCACCCCGGCCACCGAGGCCGGGCAGATGCCCACCGAAGCAGAAATCCGCGCCATGGGCGCCTTCAACGAGGCGCTGGTGCAGGCCGGGATCATGCTGGCCGGCGAGGGCCTGCACCCGACCTCGCGTGCGCGCCGGGTGGCCTTCGGGGAGGCGGCCCCGCGGGTGATCGACGGCCCCTTCGCCGAAACCGGCGAGCTGGTCTGCGGCTACTGGCTGTGGCAGGTGCGCTCGCTGGACGAAGCCACCGAATGGCTCACCCGCGCGCCGTTCGGTCCGGGCGCCGTCGTGGAGCTGCGCCCGGTCTTCGGCCCGGAGGATTTCGGCGCGGCCTTCACCCCCGAATTACAGGCGCAGGAACAGCGTCTGCGCGACCGTCTCGACAGCGGCCATTGAGAGGAGAATCCCGATGAAACTGATCCCGTTCCTGAGCTTCAACGGCACTACCCACGAGGCAATGGCGTTCTACGCCCAGGTCCTCGGCGGCAAGGTCGTCTCGGAAATGAAGTACCGCGACATGCCGCCGATGGAAAGCGCCGAGGGCTGTGGCGAGATGCCGCCGGAAACCCTGGACCACGTCGCCCACAGTCAGCTGGAGGTGGACGGCGCAATCCTGATGGCCGCCGACGGTCCGTCCCCGGCGGGTGAGAACAGCACCACGATCAACGTCGATGTCGATTCCATCGACGAAGCCGAGCGCGTGTTCAAGGCGCTGGCCGAGGGTGGCCAGGTAAAGATGCCGATCGGCGAGACCTTCTGGGCGCATCGCTGGGGCTTTCTGATCGACCGCTACGGCAAGCCGTGGATGGTCAACTGCATGAAGCAGCCCTGATCCCTCTTTCCTTTCAAGGATGTTGTGCCATGACCGATTCGCCACAGATGATCTTCGTCAACCTGCCCGTGCGCGACCTGGAGGCCTCCAAGGCCTTCTTCGCCGCTCTGGGCTACAGCTTCAATCCCACCTTCACCAATGCCGATGCCGCCTGCATGATCATCAGCGACAGCATCTTCGTGATGCTGCTGGTGGAGCGCTTCTTCAGCCAGTTCACCGCCAAGCCGATCAGTGATGCGCGCCTGCAGACCGAGGTGATCACCTGCCTGTCGGCGTCCAGCCGCGCGGACGTGGACGCATGGGTGGACAAGGCGCTGCAGGCCGGCGCCAGCGAGCCACAGCCGGCGCGCGATTATGGCTTCATGTACCAGCGCGGTTTCCAGGACCTGGATGGGCACCTCTGGGAAATCGCGCATATGGACGGTGCGCCGGGCTGATGCGGCGCCGTGCTTGTGCGGGGTCGACACTGATGCTGTGATCGCGTCCATGGACACCGCACTCTCGCACCGTTTGGACACCCTCTGGCGCATGGAGGCGCCGGTCCTGATCGCGCGCCTGGCCCGGATGCTGGGAGGCGATGTCGGGCGTGCCGAAGAACTGGCCCAGGACACCTGGCTGGCCGCGCTGGAGCGCTGGCCGGCGCAGGGGGTTCCGGACAACCCGGGAGCCTGGCTGATGACCACGGCGCGCAATCGTGCCATCGACGTGCTGCGGCAGCACCAGCGCGTGGCCGGCCAGCATGCCCGGTACGCCAGCGAACTGGAGCCGCAGCCGCTGCCATCCCCCGATGACAGCGATGCGCTGCAGGACGACATCGGCGATGACCTGCTGCGTTTGATGTTCGTGGCCTGCCACCCGGTGCTGTCGCCCGATGCGCGGGTGGCGCTGACCTTGCGCCTGCTGGGCGGGCTGACCACCGAGGAGATTGCGCGCGCGTTCCTGCAACCCGAACCCACCCTTGCCCAGCGCATCGTGCGTGCCAAGCGCACCCTTGCCGCCCGTGAGGTGCCGTTCGAAGTGCCGCGCCAGGCCGCATTGCCCGAGCGGCTGGCCTCGGTGCTGGAGGTGGTGTACCTGATCTTCAACGAAGGCTATGCCGCCAGTGCCGGCGATGACTGGATGCGTCCGGCGCTGTGCGAGGAGGCGTTGCGGTTGGGTCGGGTGCTGCTGCACCGGCTGCCGGCCTGGCCGCAGATCCACGGACTGGTGGCGTTGATGGAACTGCAGGCCTCGCGCGCGGCCGCGCGCGTGGATGCACACGGCGCGCCGATCCTGCTGCCTGAGCAGGACCGGACGCGCTGGGACTGGCTGCAGATCGCGCGTGGCCAGGCGGCACTGCAGCAGGCGATCGCACTCGGCGGCGGCGAGGATCCCTACGTACTGCAGGCGTTGATCGCCGACTGCCACGCCCGCGCGCGCCGCGTGCAGGACACCGACTGGGCTGGCATGGCCACGCTCTACCAACGGCTGGCGCGCCAGCAACCTTCGCCGGTGATCGAGTTGAACCGGGCCGTGGCGGTCTCGCGTGCCGAGGGCGCTGCCGCCGCCTGGCCGCTGGTGGAACGCCTGGCGCAGGACGGCCGGCTGCAGGACTACGCGCCGCTGGCGGCGGTGCAGGGCGACCTGCTGGCGCAGTTGGGGCGGGGCGAGGAGGCGCGCGCGGCGTTCCTGCGCGCGGCCGGCTTGACCGCCAACGCGCGCGAAAAGGCCCTGCTTGAGGCCCGGGCCGCTGCCGTCCCCATGGGCTGACGATATCGCAGCTTGCTCGCAGATAGGCGAGGGGCTATCGTTGCGCCCATTCATGAAACCGGTGCCGTCTTCGGACCCGGTCACACAAGGGACGCAGGCAGATGTTTTCAGGGAAGAAGCGGGCGCGCGCGCCACGCGCGTGGCTGTTGTTGTGCGTCATCGCCTTCTCCGGCATGGCCCACGCTGCCGACAAGTCGCAGCAGGTTTACTGGGCCGGGTTCGCCTTCACCGGCCAGGCCAATGCGCGCACTGACGTCGCCCCGCACAGCACCGCGGTGATCGAACGGCGCGGTGCCGAAGCGCTCAACCAGCAGCTCGGCGGCGCCCTGCGCCGACAGCCGCCGGCCCACCTGCAGCTGATCAGCGACCAGCTGGCCAAGCTCGATGGCACCACCAGCGCCACGGTGCTGGCCGCCGCGCTGGATCGCGAACTGGTCTCGGTCGAACCGATCGGCGACCAGTACAAGGTGCTGGTGGAAGTGGCGCTGCAGGCGCTGTTCTTCGACTTCCGCGAGCGCCAGGTGATCGCCTCCTATCCGCTCACCCTGCAGCGCATCGACCTGCGCGAGGACCGTCCGGACGAGGACGAGATCAACGCGATCGTGGCCGACCTGCTGTACGGCAGCGCCGCCAGCAGCCTGCCCGCGGTGCTGGCCCAGACCCTGTCCGGCGCACAGCTGCCCAACGCGTCGGTGCGTCGCCTGCAGGTGGGTGCGGTGACGCTGTCCGACGCGGCCCGCGCCAAGCTGCCCAACCCGTCGCTGGAAGCCCCGTTGCGCGCCACGCTGGCCCATGAGCTGTCCAAGACGCTCTCGTCCAACACCGGCATCGGCCTGCTGCCGCCGGCCACTGGCGAGGCGATCGGCGGTGCGATGGCCGCGCGCTTTGCCGACGGCAAGGTGTACCAGCTGAAAATCCCCGAGCCGGACTACGTCATCAAGCTGCAGCTGGATGCGATGAAGAGTGGCGTGATCAGCGAAACCGCGGCGATGAAGACGATGCTGTTTGGCGCGTTCTTCCAGGTCTCGGTGGTCGAACCGTTCTCCGGCAAGGTCTTCTTCGACCAGCCGCTGCGCAAGGGCGCCACCAAGGTGGTGCCGGTGACCCAGTGGCAGGTCGACCAGTGGTCGGCCAGCTATGAAACCGTGCTGGCCGGGCTCGATGCCTTCGCCGGCRCTGCGGCCAAACGCGCCGATTCGCGCGCCTGGCTGGACGAACAGAAGCCGGGCGGACGCCCGCTGCAGCAACAGACCCAGGCCCTCCAGGAGTTGATCAAATCATGTCGTTGATTCGTGCCGTTCTGCTGATTCTCATTGCGCTGATGGTGGCCGCGCCGGTCGCTGCGCAGACCGCCAGTTCGCGTGGCACCGGCTCGGCCAGTTACGGCCTTCGGCTGAGCGCCGATACCCGTGCCCAGGCCCTGAACAAGGCCAAGGTCAATGCACTGGAGGCCTACATCGCCGAATCCGGTGCGGCCAAGCTGCGCCTGTTCGAAGCGCGTCGCCCGGAGTTCATCGGCGAGATCGACCGCTACGTGCTGTCGACCGTGCCGTTGTCCGAAGACGAAGACAAGAAGGCCAAGACCTACTCGGTCACCGTGCGCGCCGAGATCAACACCACCCTGCTGCAGACCAAGCTGGATGCCGGCTCGGCCGTGGCCGGTGCGCGCAGCAGCGAGCGCTCGCTGCTGACCTTCCTGTTCATGGCGCGCTCGCAGGACACCGTGCAGTCCTTCCAGGACAAGGAATACCGTCGCGTCGACGCCAGCCGCAGCTATGACGAGAAGACCCGCGAAGGCGACAGCTTCCGTGGCAACTCGGTCAGCACCAATGGCAGCATCAACCAGAACGCGTCGGTGTCGGTCACCAGCGGCGGCAGCACCACCGCGCGCAGCGACAACATYAGCTGGAAGGTGGCCAACGCCGCCGAGGTCAACACCGCCATGACCGGTGCCTTCAGCAGCGCCGGCTACGAAGTGGTCGAAGCGGAGTACGTCGAAGGCGAAAGCCGCGGCCTGCTCAGCATCGAGCGCATCCGCAAGGACTTCAGCACCGGCAACGACCTGTCCGCCGCCACCCTGCGCGACACCGCCAACGGCATCCGCGCGGCCAACATCCCGTACATCGCGGTGGGCACGCTGGACATCGGCATGCGCGACCGCGACCCGGCCTCGGGCAACACCCGCGTGTACGTCACCGTGACCGGCAAGGTACTGGACGTGACCGGTCGCTTCCCGCGCACCGTGTCTTCGGTCGGTCCGGTGCAGTACGCCGGCCTGGGCCCGAATGAAACCGTCGCCCGCACCAATGCACTGCGCGAAGCCGCCGAACAGGCTGCCCAGCAGATGATCAACGAACTCAACGTCAAGGCCGTGCGCTGATCCAGCGCGGGTTGTCTCTTCTGCCGGCCAGCGGCCGGCAGCTACCGTCGTCAAACAAGGACTACACCATGATCCGCAAGACCCTTATCGCACTGGCCATCGCCACCACCTTCGCCGCACCGGCACACGCCCAGCTCGGCAAGCTCAAGGGCCTGGTCGGCGGCGGCGACAGCGCCGCGTCCAGCAGCGCCGGTGCCCCGGACGAAGCCGCGCAGGAAGCGCTGGTGCGTCGTTTCGTCAGCTCGCAGTCGCATTCGCTGCAGGCCCAGACCTCCTTCGCCAAGGCCTTCGGCCTGGCCGAGCAGGTGCAGCTGCTGGAAGCCRAGCGCCAGGCGCTGTCGTCCGGGTCGGTCAACGTGGAGCAGATGAAGAAGTCGGTCTCGGTCAGCGAAAAGGCCCAGGCCGCCATCGACGAGCGCGTTGCTGCCCAGCCGGAACTCAACGCCGAGTCGAAGAAGCATTACGCCGACGGCCTGGTGTCGCTGGTGGCCTCCGCTGCCGAAGGCCAGAAGCTGAGCGGTGAAGCCAACAACTTCGCCAGCGGCATGAAGAACCTCGGTGCCACCCAGCTGGCCACCGTGGGCCGCAAGCTGGCCGCCGGTGCATGGGTGGCCAAGGAATCGCCGGGCTACCTGAAGGGCCTGTATTCCTCGTCCAAGGCGGCGATGACCTTTGCCCGTGCCAGCAAGATCAAGCTGCCGAGCAACGCCGACGCCATGCTCGACGGCCTGAACTGATCCAGGACGGCCACGCATGCAGACCTCTCTCCGACTGTTGAGCCTGGCCCTGACCGCCACCCTGCTTGCCGCCTGCGGCAAGCAGGAGGAGGCGGTGGCGCCGGTCCCGGCCAAGCCTGAAACCAAGCTGGCCCAGCCGGCCGAAGAACAGCCGCTGCGCGGCGCGCCGGACTTCGGCGGCACCACCCAGGTGGCGCGCGAAGCCGACGGTATCGGCAGCACGCCGGAACTGGCGGTGCTGGCTGCGCTGCAGTCGGCGGTGGCACAGGTCAATGGCGTGCGCGTGGCCAGCCAGATGCAGGGCATTCGTGCCGGACTGCATGTGGACGTGGACGGCGAACACGTCGGCGATATCCGCGCCGACGCGTTTTCCCAGCAGATGATCGCCGCCTCGCAGGGGGCGGTGCTGGGATATGAAATCCTCTCGCAGGAAGAAGTCACCCAGCTGGATGAAGAAGTGGTGGCGCGCGTGCGTGCCAGCGATGCCGGCTTCACCTACTCCGCCTCGGCCTCGGCCAGCGGTTCAGGCCAGGCCAGTGCCGACGCCAGTGGTGGCGGCGGTTCGGCCTCGGCCAGCATCAAGGAAAGCTACAAGGAACAGGCCCAGGTAGAGGCCAAGCGCGGCGCACAGTCGTTCGAGTCCGACCTCAACCGTCGCACGCTGCGCAGTTACTGGAAGGTGCGGATCAAGGCGGATATCGCCAAGTACCGCGCCCCGGACGAACAGGGCAGGCCGAAGATCGTGGTGGCCGAGCCGCATGTGCGCGCCGGTACCTACGCGGTCGGCGACGGCCGCGTCAGCAGCGACGAAGTAGCCCGCGCGATCCGTGCGCGCCTCAACGACACCCTGACCCAGACCAAGCGTTTCATCGTGCTCGATCGCGAGTTCGGCGCCGAGATGCAGGCCGAGATCGACCACATCAACAGCGGCAACGTGCGCCTGCAGGACACCGCGCGGCTGGGCCAGCAACTGGCCACCGATCTGATCCTCATCCCGAGCATCGAGCGCTTCGAGTACCCGCGCAGCGTGCGCCAGCTGCGCATGTCCGATCGCCAGGTCAGCTCGTATTCCGGTGGCGGTCGCATCACCCTGCGGCTGATCAACGCGGCCACCGGCGAGGTGGTGATGTCCGACAGCTTCGACCACCAGCTGGCCTCGACCGGCCCGAGCACGCTGCCGCGTGTGGTAGATGGCAAGGGCATGGCGGCGGCGATGATGGATTCGCTGTCCGGCCAGATCGGCAGCGCGATCATCACCGAGATCTTCCCGGTGTCGGTGGTGTCGATGAGCGGTGACCAGGTGGTGCTCAGCCAGGGCGGCGATTCGCTGCAGGTTGGCCAGCGCTGGCAGGCGGTGATGCTGGGCGAGGCGTTGAAGGACCCGCAGACCGGCCGTTCGCTGGGCCGCACCGAGACGCCGTGCTGCACCGTGCGTATCGACCGCGTGGCCTCGCAGACCTCCTACGGCACCATTGAAGGGGGCGCCGATCTGGGCGGTGCGACCTTCAAGCCTGGCGCGATCGAGCTGCGCCAGAAGGCGGCCCCGGTGAAGGCTGCGGCGACCGCCTCGTCCGGTGGGGCGACCAAGCCGGCCGCGAAACGTTCGGCGGCCCCCAAGCCGGCGGCACCGGCAGAAGATCCCAACTGGTAACGCATCGCCTACACTCGGGATCTACGTGGTCCCGTTGTGGAGAGAGCGATGAAACGAGTAGTACTGAGCGTGCTGGCGCTGTCGGTGTCCAGCGCGCTGATGGCGGCAACGCCGAAGTTCGACGGCGCGCGGATCTCCGCCGACGTCAAGGAACTGGCCTCGGACGCCTACGAAGGGCGTTCGCCGGCCACCGCCGGTGAAGAGAAAACCGTTGCCTACCTGAGCCGGCAGTTCGCGGCGGCCGGCCTGCAGCCGGGCGGCGACCTCAAGGACGGCAAGCGTCTGTGGACCCAGGCCGTGCCGCTGCGCAAGGGCGATATCGTCGGCACGCCGAGCCTGTCGCTGGCCGGCAAGGGCAAGCCGCAGGTGCTCAGCCAGGGCAAGGAAATCGCCGTGCGCGCCGCCATGAACGGTGCCTCCGAAGTAGATATCAAGAATGCGCCGCTGGTCTTCCTCGGCTACGGCGTCAACGCACCGGAGCGCCACTGGGACGACTTCAAGGGCGTGGACCTGAAGGGCAAGATCGCCGTGGTGCTGATCAACGACCCGGACTTCGAAAGCGGCCAGGGCGACTTCGACGGCAAGGGCATGACCTACTACGGTCGCTGGACCTACAAGTACGAAGAAGGCGCGCGCCAGGGCGCACTCGGCGTGCTGATCGTGCACGAAACCGCACCGGCCTCCTATGGCTGGGCCACCGTGGCCGGTTCCAACACCAACACCATGTTCGACGTGGTCCGCGACAACCCGGCCGAGGCGCATCCGCTGCTGGAAGGCTGGATCCAGCGCGACCTGGCCGTGGAGCTGTTCAAGCGCGCGGGCCTGGATTTCGAGACGCTCAAGCAGCAGGCGCAGACCCGCGACTTCAAGCCGGTGGAACTGAAGGGCGAAACCTTCTCGGCCAAGTACGCGGTCAAGTCCGAGGTGATCACCTCGCACAACGTGGCCGCACGCCTGGAAGGCAGCAGGCATCCGGACGAGACCGTCGTATACAGCGCGCACTGGGATCACATCGGCGTGGGCAAGCCCGACGCCAACGGCGACACCATCTTCAACGGCGCGCTGGACAACGCCAGCGGCACCGCCTCGCTGGTCGAACTGGCGCGCGRCTTTGCCAAGGGCAAGCGCCCGGAGCGTTCGGTGCTGTTCCTGGCGGTCACCGCCGAGGAGAAGGGCCTGCTCGGCTCGGAGTATTACGCCAGCCATCCGCTGTACCCGCTGAGCAAGACGGTGGCGGTGATCAACATGGACGGCATGGCGCCGTTCGGGCCCTCGCGTGATTTCGGCATCTACGGCTCGGCCAAGCTGGAACTGCTGGACCAGCTCAAGGACGTGGCCAAGGGCTGGGACATCCGCTACACCCCGGACCCGAAGCCGGAAGCGGGCCTGTTCTTCCGCTCCGACCACTTCCCCTTCGCCAAGCGCGGCGTGCCGGCCGTGTCCTACTCGGCCGGCCAGGACTGGGTGGACGGCGGCGTGGCCGCAGGCAAGGCCGCCTCGGACGACTACACCGCCAAGCGCTACCACCAGCAGGGCGATGAGTGGCAGCCGGACTGGACCTTCGCCGGCGCCTCGCGCGACCTGGAAGTGCTGTACACCCTGGGCAACCAGCTGGCCAATTCGCGGGCCTGGCCGAACTGGAGCGACGATTCCCAGTTCCGTGCGCCGCGCGATGCCAGCGCCGCCGAGCGGAAATAAGCCGACCCTCCCCACCGGCATCGCCGGTGGGGACGCCGCTTGCCCGGCTTCATCCCCTCATTTCCCGCCTTCGTCGCATGCCGCTTGTTCCCGGCGGTGGCAGGGCTATGCTCGCCTCACACCCTATGTGAAGACGCCGCCGTGCTCCCCAGCCTCGCTCTGATTCTCCGCATCCTGTTGGCCTGGGCCGCCGCGATCGTCGTGGCCGGTTTCGTGTGGAGTGGCATCTTCAGCGGCATGGACGACGGACCCGGCTGGGTCTTCGGCCTGCTGGCGATGTTCCTGATGGTCACCGCGATCGGCAGCTGCATCACCCACCTCCGCCGGGTCTGGCTGGTGGCCGGGCACCTGGACGGGACGACCCTGTCCAGCCGCCAACGCCGCCAGATCGAACTGCCGATGGATGCGGGCCCGGCCTTCGCGCTGCTGGAAAAGGCCATCGCCGAACTACCGCGGGTGGAAGACATCGAAAGCGCCGCCGGCAGCCTGCAGGTGCGCGCGTACGTACGTCGTGTTGATCCCTACAACGGCCGCCCGCCGTCGCGCTGGAACCTGCCGGCACGGCTGGCGATCCGCCGCAACAGCGTGCTGGCCACGGTCACCCCGGGGCAGGGCACCAGCAGCGTCACCCTGCTGTTCGAACCCGATGCCGGGGTCTGGGCCGACCTGCTGGCGGTGGACGAAGGCAGCAACTACGAGAACGCCGAAGCGGTCAGCCGCGCCATCACCCGCCGCGTGTCCGAGCAGCGCCGTGACGAGCAGGCCGCGGCCGAGCAGACCTCCACCGAAAAGGAACTGTCGGTGGCCAAGCTCAACCTGCTGCATGCCCAGGTCGAGCCGCACTTCCTCTACAACACGCTGGCCAACGCGCAGGTGCTCACCCGCACCGATCCCCCGCGTGCCGACCAGATGCTGGGCCATCTCATCCAGTACCTGCGCAGCTCGCTGCCGAGTGTGGACGAATCGATGTCCACCCTGCGCGTGGAGCTGGAGCGTGCCCAGGCCTACCTGGAAATCCTCAAGATCCGCATGGGTGCCCGACTGGCGTTGCAGGTCGATGTGGCGCCGGCACTGCTGGACCTGCCGCTGCCGTCGATGGCGCTGCAGACCCTGGTGGAAAACGCGATCAAGCACGGCCTGGAACCCAAGCCCGGCGGTGGCACGGTCTGGATCATCGCGCGCCCCTTCGACGACCACGTGACCCTGACCGTGGCCGACGACGGGCTGGGCTTCGGGCACGGCAGCAGCGGCACCGGCATCGGCTTGAAGAACCTGCGCGAACGGCTGCGGCTGACCTGCGGCGAACGCGCCGGCGTGGCCATTGTGTCCAACTTCCCCAGCGGCGTGGCCGCCACCATTACCCTGCCGCGTGATGCGCGCGAGGCGATCCATGCAGCTTGATGCCCTCATCGCCGAAGACGAAGACCTGCTGCGCCAGTCGCTCGTGGCCCAGCTGCAGCGGTTGTGGCCGGAACTGCGGCTGGTGGCCGAATGCGAAGACGGTGCCTGCGCGCTGGAGAAGCTGGCCGAGCTCAAGCCGGACCTGGCCTTCCTGGACATCCGCATGCCCGGCATCACCGGCATCGACGTGGCCCGCGCGTTGCCGGACATCAGCCCGCGCACGCAGGTGGTGTTCGTCACCGCCTACGACCAGTACGCCATCGATGCCTTCGAGCAGGGTGCGATGGACTACCTGCTCAAGCCGGTCAGCGACGAGCGCCTGCTCGCCACCCGCGAGCGCATCCTGGCGCGCATGCAGCAGGGCCGGCCCGACAGCGCGATGCTCGAGCAACTGCTGCAGCGGCTGGGCCACAGCGGCGCCAGCGCGCCAAGCACGCCGCCGCTGGCCTGGATCACCGCCAGCAACGGCCGCGATACGCAGCTGATCATGCTGGAGGACGTGCTGTACTTCCGTGCCGACAGCAAGTACACCACGGTGGTCACCGAGCAGGGCGAAAGCCTGCTGCGCACGCCGCTGCGCGAGTTGCTGGACGTGCTGGACCCGCAGCGTTTCCGCCAGGTGCATCGTTCCACCATCGTCAACATGAAAGCGGTGGCGGCGGTGAGTCGCGATGAGAGCGGGCGCGGCCAACTGCGCCTGAAACACCGCGCCGAGCTGCTCAGTGTCAGCCAACCGTTCATGAGCCTGTTCCGCGGCATGTAAGCCACCCGTCCACCCCAGCCTGGAGCGACCATGCGCCACGTACTTATCCTGTGCACCGCCGTGCTGGCCATCGCCGGCTGCGCACAATCCAACAACACCTCGGTCACCCGCGTGCGTGCCAATGGCGTAGATGTGCTCTACAGCAAGAGCACGGTGGTGGACGGGGTGGCACAGTTCGAGTGCATCGCCAGCAGCAGTGGCCAGTGCCACTACCTGGTGCTGGCCCCGGGCTGCAAGACCGATGCGGCCTGCACACAGGCGCCCTTGCGGCGCCTGTCGGTGGCGGTCGGCAAGACCGAACGGGTGCCCGATCTGCCCAAGGGATTCAGCCTGTGCGTCAGCGGGCAGCCCAAAGAACAATGCCACCGTGAGTGATCACGGTGGCATCGTGGCTCCCCCCGGATTCCGGGACGGCTAGAAGGCCGGTTGCAGGTGCAGGTTGCCGCGGTGGTCCTGCTCACCCACATGGTTGAGCTGGCCGACCAGTTCCGAATGCTGCTTCATCCGGCCGATCTCGCGCATGATGCGGATGTCTTCATGGCGCAGCTCGCGGCGGGCGGTAACGGCCTGCTTGTAGTCGAGCACTTCCGGATACAGCTGGGCCATGTCCAGCGCCTCGGCCACGCATTCCACGGTGTCGGCGTCGGAGGTGATCCGCGCGCGGCTGTTGAAGGCCTTCATCCAGCGCTCGAAGCCGGCGGTATGGTCGAACATGTTGGCCATGAACCAGATCACGAACAGGATCGAGATCCACGACCCGAACACGATCACCACGCGGGTGAAGGTGATATGGAAGTCGTCGCGCCACAGGTAGTTGCTGATCAGGCCGAGGATCAGCAGCGAGGAGGCCTGCCAGCCCACGATGGAGGCCATCAGCCACTGGCCCTTGGCCTTGGCCAGCACCTCCACTTCCTCGCGGATCYGCTGCTCGCTCTTGTTACGCCAATGCGCGACCTGTTTTTCGAACGGGCTGTTGTACAGCTCGTTGTCCTGCAACAGCAAACCCAAACCCTTGAACAAAGCGATCATGACGTGCTCCTTCTGGAACGTGCGACAGCGCATTGGGTAAACGTGAGGCGGATTCAGTTCTAGCACTTCCAGCGGACCGTGCAATGGGTGCGGTGCGAAGCCGGAGGAGGGCTTTTTCTGAATGGGCAGACGGTGGTGCAGCGCACCATTGCGCGCGTGGCCTGCGACAAGATGTCGCACGCATTTTCGTGCTGCGGTTGCACATGAAACGGGGGCTGAGCCGCCAGGCTCGCTGGGGGCTGCGTGATCGGCCAGAATCAGGGCGGACCGCGCAGCCTGCGGTCGTCTCCGCCCCCTTTGGATCTGTGATGCCGCCACTGCTGCAACGTCTTTCCCGCCCCGTCACCGCGCCCATCCGGCGTTGGGTACTGGGGGCCTTCCCGCGCGGCCAGAGCGGGATCGACTACGACCAGCCGCTGGGCGATCCGGGCTGGTTCGGGCCGCACAGCGTGACCTGGCGGGTGCATTCGGAGTTTCCGGGGATGCTGGCCGGGGGGCTGTGCGCGTTGATGCTGCAGACGTTGCATCCGCTGGCGCTGGCCGGGGTGTATGACCATTCCAACTTCCGCGACGATCTGGTCGGGCGGTTGCGCCGGACCACGGCGTTCGTGGCTGGCACCAGCTATGCGCCGTCCGGCGAGGTGGAGGCGCTGGTGGCCAAGGTGAAGCGTATTCATGCGCAAGTACGCGGGCAGACGCCCGACGGTCGCGTGTATTCCGCCGACGATCCGGCGCTGCTGACCTGGGTGCATGTGACCGAGGCCTACGGCTTCCTGCAGGGCTGTCGCCGCTATTGCCGTGAGGTGCCGGTGGCGATCGCCGACCAGTATTACGGCGAGTACAAGCGGGTGGCCGAGGCGTTGGGCGCCACGGAGGTGCCGGCTACGGAAGCGGAGGTGGACGCGTATTTCGCCCGGCAGTTGCCGCAGTTGCGTTTCGATGCGCGCTCGCGCGAGGTGCTGGCGGTGTTGTCGGGCATTCGTCTTCCGGTGCCGATGGCGGGGCTGTCGCGCGAGCTGTTCCTCGGCGCGGGGGCGGCGCTGTTGCCGGGCTGGGCCGAGGCGATGCTGGAGCGCACGGCGGTGCAGCGCGCACAGTCCCGTACCTCGGGGCGGGTGCTGCGTGCGATGGCGCCGTTGTTCCGGCGTGCGTTGCAGGATGGGTTGGCGACACGTGCCTGTACGCGGATGGGCGTGCCGGGGAGTGTGTTGGGTGAGTGGGGGTGATGCATAAGAGCCTTCTTGTCTGCGCGCCAGCGGGCGGGGCGGGGGTGTGTGGGYTCGCGGGACACGCCGCAAGTACGTCCGTGTAGGCTCCCAAGCCGCATCCATGCGGCT
>NZ_JBFULB010000074.1:0-15038 GCF_056400545.1 Stenotrophomonas sp. P5_A8
CCCCGGAAGGGATCAGCACGTGCACGATCGGCAGCGGCTGCGCGGGCAGGGTATCGGCACTGCGGCGACGCGAACCGGCGCCCTTGGGCAGGGCCATCACCGTGCTGCGTTCGGCCGCCGGGAAACGGCCGTCGATGTACTGCCGCAGGCCGGCGATGTTGAGGTAGTCCGGCAGGGCCTGGCTGTCGATGACGTAGCGCTGCTTGACCGTGCCGGCGGGCTCGGGCGCCGCACTGACGTCGTAGGCCCAGATTTCCTGGATGGGGGTTTCCTGTTCGGTATTGCGAAAGTGCAGTACGCCGCCGGTCTGCGCGGGGATGTCATCGACGCTGCGCACCACGCCCTGGCGGCGCTGCAGCAGCGGCGTCGGCGACTGGCCGTCGTCGCCATGGCTGAGCGTGCCGAACGCGGCGCCGCGCACTTCGATGCGGTTGACGGTCTCACCCGGCGGCAGGGTCAGGTCAAGCTGCTTCCCGCCGTCGACGTAGGTGTTCCAGTCCGGCAGCTGGAAGTAGTCGTTGCGGCCGGGCAGTCGCGAACGGTTGTACACGCCGGGCCAGGTGGTCTCGGCGATGCCGTCGGTGGCCTTCCACATCCACTGCTTGTGGTCCTTGGTATCGGCGAACTCGACCTTGCGGATGCGCGTGGTCGGTGCAGTCAGCGCTGGAGGCGCCGCGTTGTCCCAGCCGAAGCGATGGCGCCAGGCACGCATCGGATCGGGCGCGGCCACGGCCGTGGTCGGTGCCGTATTGCGTGCCAGCGCGGCCATGCCGGCCGGGTCGAGCAGGCGGTCGTAGACGCGGATCTCGTCCAGGTCGCTGCCACGCAGGAAGTTGTAGCGGCTCTGCACCTGGTAGGGCGCCATCACCCGCCCGGCCAAGCCGAGCTGGTCGAGCGCGGCGTCGTAATCGGCGGTGGTTTCCTGGCGTGCCACTTCCTTGCCATCGACGTACAGGCGTACGCCGTGGTCCTCGTCCCAACCGAAGGCGATGTGCTGCCACTGCTGCGGTGAGGGAGTGTGGTCGAGCGTGAAGGAAACCCGCGTGCGGGCCAGGTTGGCGTCGGTGACGAACGCGTCGAAGCCGTGGCCGTTCCAGTCGATGCGCAGCCAGGCCATGTCCCAGCTGCTGTGGTCGGCGTAGCCGACCCGGAAAATCACGAACGGCGCTTCACCCACCGCATAGCGGGGGCGCCAGAAGAAGCCGAGCGTGCCACGCTGGGCCTGGATGTTGCCGGGCGCGTTCCACGAGAGCACGCCGTCGTCTTCCCACTGGATCGCTGATCCGCGCGCGCCATCGGGCACGCGTTTGACCTTGTCCAGGAAATTGGGGACCGCATCGCCCTGCGCGGTGTCGGCGGTAAAGCCGTTGTCGGCCGAGACGTGGAACAGCAGCTGCGGTGCCGGCTGTGCCCAGGCGCCGGCGCTGCCTCCCAGCAGCATCCACAGCAGGCTGGCCGAAAGACGGGTGCGACGGGGCGAACGGACAGCGTGCAGCGGCATGGCAGGTTCCTTTCGACAGCTCAACGTTACGGCGGTGGCGCGGGGAGCTGGATCGAAGGCAGTGCCGGTGCGCTGCGTGCGGGCGCGCAGCCTCCCCGCCGCGTGTCCTGCACGCAACGCACGCTAGCAAAGCCGACGTTCCCCAACATCTTGCGACGCAACAGCGGCGGCGCGATCGCTCGCGCCGCCGCCGTCTGGTGTGGATCAGAACTTGTAACGCACGCCGAGCATGAACTGACGTCCGGTCTCGGTGTACTGCAGCGGCAGCTGGCCGGTGGACGGCGAGTAGACCCACTCGTCGCTGGCTTCGTTGGTCAGGTTCATGCCTTCCAGGCTCAGCTCCAGCTTCTCGTTGATCGCATAGCGGATCGACGCATCGATGAAGGTAGTGCCGGTCATGCCGTGGTAGCCATCGAGGTTGAAGCCGGCTTCGGTACCGGTGACCTGGGTCAGGTAGTCATCGCGGTTGGTCGCCGAAACGCGGCCGGAGAACACCTTGCCTTCGTAGAACAGCGTGGCATTCCACGAGTTGCGCGACAGGCCGGTCAGGTCGGCCTTCAGCACCGGCTGGCCGCTGGAATTGATGTACTGGATCTGCGAGTCCACCCAGGTGTAATTGAGCTGCACGCCCAGGTTGGACCACTTGCCCGGCAGGAAGGTGAACGGCTGGGTGTAGTTGACCTCCACGCCCTTGAGTTCACCGCCCGGGGTGTTCACCGGCTTGGTGTAGGTGAAGTCGCTGTCCGGGCTGGCGCCGGTCCCGATCAGCAGCGCGTCGGGCAGACCGCTGAAGCTGTACGGGTGGGTCTCGCGCGTGGTCTGGATGAAGGTCTCGATGTCCTTGTAGAACAGGCCGACACCGGCCATGGCACCTTCGGCGAAGTACCACTCGAAGCCCAGGTCCACGTTGGTGGCGCGGATCGGGTCCAGGTCCGGGTTGCCGGTGGCGATGGTGCGCGCCGCGCCGGCAACGGCCACGGTGGAACCGGGGGTCAGGTTGCCCAGGCCCGGACGGCTCATCACCTTGGCCGCACCCAGGCGGATCAGGAAGTCCGGGGTGATTTCGGCCACCAGGTTGAACGAGGGCAGGGTGTCGTCGTAAGTGCGCTCGGCGGTGGTGGAGACCGTGGTGGTGGTCAACGTGGACAGACCCGTGGCGGTCTGCTTGGTGCGCACATAGCGCACGCCGAAATTGCCCGAGAACGGGATGCTGCCCAGTTCGGTGGAGAACTCGCCCATCAGGTAGCCGCCGCGATCCTCTTCGTCCACGCTGCGCACGTTGTTGGCGCGCGGGGCGACGGCGAAGATGCCGCTGTTGCTGTAGATGTCGAACTGGTCGGCGATCGCATCGAGGTTGGGCACCACCCAGTTGTTGGGGTTGCCGGTGATGCCCTTCAGGCCTTCCTGCTGGGTCATGTCCACCGGCACGATCTTGCTGCCGTTGGGGAAGTTGGGCACGGCCAGCTCGCTGGCGCGGCGCATCTCGACCGTCTTGAAGGTGTAATTCTTGGCCAGGATGCCGCCCTTCAGGCGGAAGCCGGGGCTGATGTTCCAGTTGAAGTCGATCTGGCCGGTGTCGAAGTCATTGTCCACGTACTGCGGACGCAGGCGGATTTCGGCCAGTTCCCAGCCGGCCGGGTTGGTCGGGTCGATGCCGTAGTTCAGCGTCGGGAACCGGCTGTTGCCCCGGTAGTCGTAGCTGTAATTGTCGACGTCGTACTTGTCCATGATGATCGTGGTCTGGATCGGGTTCTCGTGCTTGGAGCGCGAGATGCCGACCTTGCCGGACAAGGTGAAGTCATCGCCGAAACGGTGCTGGCCGTTCAACGCGACCTGCTTGAACTCGGTGCTCCACTCGTCATGGCGGTTTTCGGTGCGGATGTCGACGTTGTCGAACTCACCGTAGACCAGCGCGTTGTTCTCGATCGCGCCGTTCTTGACGATCATCGCCGGCTTGCCGACCAGGCGCGGGTTGGTGCTGGTGCCGCGGCTGAAGGAAATCGCCTCGATGTAGTGCTCGTCGCGCTTGGCGTCGATCTTGGAATACAGGGTGTCCAGCGAGATTTCGGTCGCGTCGGTGGGCTTCCACTGCAGGGTGCCGGTCACGCCCAGGCGCTTCTGCTCGTGTTCCATCTGTACGTAGCGCGGGAAGCGCGGGTGGTACACGGCGGCGCTGCGGGCAGCGGCGAACGGCGAGGCCGCGTTGAAGTTGTTGTTGCTCGGGCCGTTGGCCCAGCGCCCGGTGTTGGAGCCTTCTTCCAGCGCCTGGCGCTCGGAATAGGCCACCGACAACAGCGCACCGAAGGTGCCATCGGCGAAGGTGTTGGAGATCAGTGCGGCCACGCGCGGATCGGCCTTTTCAGCCATGGCGTTGTAGCTGGCCTGGCCGCTGGCGGCAAACGTGAAGCCGTCGTAGTCGAACGGGCGCGCGGTGCGCAGGTCGACCGTGGCACCCAGCGAGCCCTCTTCCACGTCGGCCGAGGCGGTCTTGCGCACCAGCAGCTGTGAGAACAGGTCCGAGGCGAACACATTGAAGTCGAAGCCGCGGCCGCGGTTGGTGCCGCCGCTCTGGTCGCCGGCGCCGACGGTGGTCAGCGCTTCCATGCCGTTGATGCGCACCCGGGTGAAATCCGGGCCGAGGCCGCGCACGGAGATGTTGCGGCCTTCGCCGGCTTCACGGGTGATCACCACGCCCGGAATGCGCTGCAGCGATTCGGCCAGGTTGAGATCCGGGAACTTGCCGATGTCTTCGGCGACAATCGCATCGACCACGCCGGCTTCGCCGCGCTTGATGTCCAAGGCCTTTTCGACGCTGGCGCGGTAGCCGGTGACGGTCACGGTGTCCAGGTCGGTGGCCGTGCCGGTGGGCGTTTCCTGAGCCAGCGCGGTACCACTCAGCGCCAGGCAGATCGACAGGGCAAGCAAGGTAACCGGTGTCTTTTTCTGGATGTTTCGAGAATGCATGTTTTCCCTCTCCCAAGGTGCTACATGAAACAGCAATCCGGCGACATGTCAGTGCAATGACACCGCTGGTCAGGGCGGACGTTAACAGCCCGTTCCAGAAGGAGCATCTTGCAGCGCAACAGATTTTGAATGTCCCCTGGAGGCTTGCGGGACAAAGCTTTCGACATTTCCCCAGGTGGACGGCAGGCGCCGCAAGGCTAGAATGACACCGCTAGCCATTCTTCCTGGGCGACGTTCCACCGGCCCTCGCTTTCACAAGGATCCATGATCATGAGTCGCGTCGTCTGTTTTGGGGAGTTGTTGCTGCGCATGAGCGCACCGGGCCGCGAGCTGCTGCTGCAGAGTGCGCAGCTGGCGGTGCATCCGGGGGGCGCCGAAGCCAATGTCGGGGTGTCGTTGGCCCATCTGGGACATACGGTGGCGATGGTCAGCACGCTGCCGGCCAATCCGCTGGGCCAGTTCGTCGCCGGTGAACTACGCCGGCACGGCGTGGACACCGGCCATGTGCAGGTACGGCCGGGGCGCATGGGCCTGTACTTCCTCACCACCGGTGCGGTGCAGCGCGCCAGCGAAGTGGTCTACGACCGCGCCGATTCGGCGTTTGCCAGCAGCAGTGCCGCCGATTACGACTGGGACACGCTGCTGGCCAACRCCGACTGGCTGCACCTGTCCGGGGTCAGCCCGGCGCTCAATCCGGCGATGGCCGAGGCCACGCTGGTGGCGGCGCGCGCCGCCTGCGCGCGTGGGGTGAAGGTGTCTTTCGACGGCAATTTCCGTCCGTCGCTGTGGGCGCGCTGGCAGGGCGATGCGGCCGGGATCCTGCGCGAGCTGTTCGCCTGCGCCGACGTGCTGTTCGCCGACTACCGCGATATCGGCGTGGTACTCGGCGGGGAGTTCCCGCAGGCGCAGTTGGCCGAGCGCGTGGATGCGGCCGCCGCGCAGGCGTTCGCCGCGTTTCCGCGGCTGCAGTGGATGGCCTGCACCCAGCGCACCCCGCACAGCGTGGACAACCATGCGCTGGGGGCGATGCTGCTCGGTCGCGATGGGACCCGCGCGGTGGCGCCGACCCGCGACATGCTCGGCATCGTGGATCGCATCGGCGGCGGCGACGCCTTCGCCGCCGGCATCCTGCATGGCATGATGCGCGGCTTCGCGCCGGATGCGATCGTGCGCTTCGGCCTGGCTGCTGGCTGCCTGAAGCACTCGATCCCCGGCGATTTCAACCCTGTCAGCGAGGCTGACATCATGGCCCTCACGGGCGAGGAGCGATTCGATGTCCGGCGCTGATCCACGCGTACGCGCAGTCCTGAAGCTGGCCCCGGTGATTCCGGTGTTCACCCCGGAGAACGTCGACGACGCGGTCGAGGTGGCGCGCGCATTGTTCAACGGCGGCCTGCCGGTGATCGAGGTGACCCTGCGCACGCCGGTGGCGATGGACGCCATCAAGGCGATGGTCGAGGCCGTGCCCGATGCCGTGGTGGGTGCCGGCACCGTGCTGAGTGCCGCGCACATGGAACAGGTCAAGCAGGTGGGCGGACGTTTCGCGGTATCGCCGGGCGCCACCGCGCGCCTGTATGCGGCCGCGCGCGATACCGACCTGCCGTTCCTGCCCGGCGTGGCGACGTCGTCCGAGCTGATGCTCGGCCTGGAACACGGGCTGGATACCTTCAAGTTCTTCCCGGCGGTGCAGGCCGGCGGCGCGGCAATGCTGTCGGCGTGGAACGGGCCATTCGGCGACGTGCGCTTCTGCCCGACCGGTGGGATCACCGCGCAGACCGCGCGCGATTTCCTGCACCTGCCCAACGTGCTGTGCGTGGGCGGTTCCTGGCTGACCACGCGTGCGCTGCTGCAGGCGCGCGACTGGGCCGGGATCGAGCAGCTGGCCCGCGATTCGGCCGCGCTGGTCGGCTGACACCGGGTGCAGGCTCGGTGCCGGTGCGCGGCTTGGCCCAGAGGGCGTCGTTGAGGCCGTCCGGGAGGGTCTGAGGCATGGCGTGCGTCCATAATGGGCGCACGTTCGTCGTCTCCGGAATCCCCATGTCCCCGTTGTCGCTTGCCAAGACCGTCGTGCTCTCCATCCTGTGCGTGGTCGTGGCAGTGTTCGTGCTGGGCATGGTCAGCGGCGCCGCCGGCTGGATCGCACCGTGGATCGGGCTGGGCGAAGGCGGGCAGGCGCGGCTGGCGTGGGACCTGGCCTGGACGATCCTTGGCGGCGTGGCCGCCACGGCCTTCGCGGCGCGCTACGCGCCGAACGCGCCCTACATGCACGGCGGGGTGGTCTGGGCAGTGATCGCCGCCGCGTCGGTCTATGCGGCCTGGGACCTGGGCAGCGACTTCCCATTCTGGTTCGTCACCGTGCTGCTCATCGCGCTGCCGTTCCAGGCGGCCGGTATCTGGCTGGGCGCGCGCTACCGGCCGCGTTGACGGGAGCGTGCGACGAGGCGTGGCGGCAGGCCGGGCGGGCCGCGCAATGGCGATGACGCGCCCCTGCGTCACGCGCCCGGCAGCACCTGCTTCACCGCGTCGATTCCGTCCCACGGATCCTGCTTCAACCGCTGCGCCCGCTGCAGCGCCTTGGCCAACGGGAACGCGTCGGCAGCGGTCACCCGGCCCAGTTCTTCCCAGCGCAACGGCACTGCCACGCCCGCACCCGGGCGCGCCCGCAGCGACCAGGAGCACACACTGGTGGCACCGCGTGCGTTGCGCAGCCAGTCGATGAAGATCACGCCGGTACGCTTGGCCTTGCTCATGGTGGCCACGTAGCGCTCCGGCGCGTGCTCGGCCATGGCCTGCGCGAACGCCTCGCAGAAGTCCTTGGCCTGCGCCCAGTCGGCCCTGGGCTGCAGCGGCACCACCACATGCACGCCCTTGCCACCGGACAGCCGCACAAAGCTCTGCAGCCCGGTCTCCAGCAACCGGTCGCGCACATCGCGCGCGGCGGTCTTGACCTGCGCCCAGGTGACGCCCTCGCCGGGATCCAGATCAAACACCAGCCGGTCCGGGCGCTCGGGATCGGCCACCGTGGCACCCCACGGGTGCAGCTCTAGCGTGTTCATCTGCACCAGCTGCAGCAGGCCCATCAGGTCCTCGATGTAGAGGTAGTCTTCGCGCCCGCTCTTCTGTTCCAGCGGAATGGCCCCTACGGCCTCGCCCAGGCCCGTGCCATGGTGCTTCTGGAAGAAGCACGGCTTGTCCACGCCATCCGGACAACGCAGCAGCGACAGCGGCCGCCGGGCAACKTCGGGCAGCACCCAGCGCGCCATCTGCCGGTAGTAGTCGGCCACCTCGCCCTTGGTGATCTTCGCCTTGGCGAACACCACGCGTTCGGGGTGACTGATGTTCACGTCGCCAGCGTTTTCGGCGACAGCGCGCGTTTTGGCCGCAGCGCCTGCCTTCGTCGTGATCTTGCCGGCGGTGGTCTTTTTTTCCTTGGCTGGCACCTTCGCCGCACCGCCCAGATCCTTCGCGGCCTTGTCCTCGCGCAGCCGCTTGAAACTGGCCTGGCGCAGCAACCCTTCCTTGGCCCAGCCGCGGAAAGCGACCTCGGCCACCAGCACCGGTTTCACCCAGTGCACGCTGCGCGCCGGGAAGGGCACATGCGCGGGCAGGGCGACCGCCGCGTCTTTCACCGCCAGCGCGCTGAGCTGGCGGGTCAGCGCACGCAGCAACGCATCGTCGAAACCGGTGCCGACACGGCCCACATAGCGCAGGCCGCCCTTGTCCGGGGTGGCCATCAACAGCGATCCGAAGCCGGTGCGCGATCCCTTGGGTTCGGTGTAGCCGACGATCAGGAATTCATCGGTATTTTCATGCTTGATCTTGATCCAGGTCGGCGATCGCGTGTTGACGTAGACCGCATCCACCCGCTTGCTGATGATGCCCTCGTAGCCCGCATCGCCACTGGCGGCGAACACCTGCGGACCATGATCGAGCACGTGCTCGCTGTAGGCCAGGGTGCCCGGCGCGGGGCCGATCAGGTCCTTGAGCAGCGCCTTGCGGGCCAGCAAGGGCGCGCGGCTGATGTCGACGCCGGCAATACCGGGCATGTCGAACACCACGTAGCGCAAGGGTTGTCTGGCCGTGCCATCAATCACCTTCTGCAACGCGGTGAAGTCGCTGCGGCCCTGCGCGTCCAGTACCACCAGCTCGCCATCCAGTCGCAGGTCGCGCACCGGCAGCGCGGCAATCGCCTGTACCACTTCGGGGAAGTCATCGGTCCAGTCCAGGCCACCGCGCGAGCGCAGGGACACCACGCCGTCGCTGACCTCGGCCAGCAGACGGTAGCCGTCCCATTTGATCTCGTGCAACCAGCCATCGCCCTCCGGTGCGGTGGCACGGTGGTCGGTCAACTGTGGTTTGAAGCCCTGCGGATAAGGCGTGTCGCGTGCCTCCGGCAGCGCCAGCGCGCGCTTGTGCCAACGTGCGTCGGCCTTGCGTGCCGCCGGCGCCTTGGCGACCGTCTTCACTGCCTTGCCGGTGCCGGTGCGGGTTGTCGAGGCAGCAGTACGCTTGCCAGTCGTACGCCGAGCAGGCGCTGTATCGAGCATGTCATCGGCCTCCGCATCGCGTGCATCGTCATCGTCGCGCTTGATCAGCAGCCACTGGTGCTGCTTGCCTTTCATCGCGGTACGCACCAGCTTCCATCCGCCCTTGAGCCGCTCGCCGTGCAGGACGAAGTCGAGCTTGCCGGCGGCGATCGCCTCGAGCGGATCGCCGTCGCACGCCCAGGTGCCGTGGTCGTACACATCCACATGTCCGGCGCCGTAGTGGCCGCTAGGGATATCGCCTTCAAACGTCGCATAGGACAGCGGATGGTCTTCCACTTCCACCGCCAGGCGCTTCTCGCCCACGCGCAGCGACGGCCCCTTCGGCACCGCCCAGCTCTTGAGCACGCCATCGGCTTCCAGGCGGAAATCGTAGTGACGGGAACTGGCGTGATGCAGCTGCACCACGAAGATCGGGCGTCGCGCCGGTGCACCGGTGCGCTCGGCATCGGGCTCGGGGGTGCCATCAAAGCGGCGTTTGCGGCGGTATTCCTGCAGTGACATCTGCGCTTACCCGGCCTTGCGCGTGGTGCTGCGCGTGGCCGTCTTCTTGGTCGCCTTCGCGGCTTTTTTGGCGGGTTTGGCTTTCTTCGCCGCCGACTTCTTCGGCGCCGCCGTCACGGCCRTCTTCTTCGGCGGCGTGCGCTTCTTCGCATCCAGGCTCTTCTGCAGCAGCGACATGAAGTCCACCACGTTGGTGGCATCGTCCTCGCGCGGCGCGGGTTCATCCTCCACCTTGGTGGTGCCCCCCTTGGACTTGATCCGCTTGGTCAGCAGCGTCTGCAGACGCTCGCGGAACTCGTCGTGGTAGTCATCGGGCTTCCACTCACCGGACATCGAATCGATCAGTTGTTCGGCCATGGCCGTTTCCTTGCTGCTGATGCGGTACTCGGCCAGGCTGCCGGCGGGCAGCTTGTAGTCTTCCGGATCGACCAGTTCCTGCGGGTAGCGCAGAATCATCAGCACCAACCCGTCGCCGTGCGGCATCACCGCGCACAGGTACTCGCGGGTCCGCACCACCACCCGCGCAATGCCGACCTTGCCGGTCTTGCGCAGGGTTTCGCGCAGGAGAACGTAGCCCTTCTCGGCCTTCTTGGCAGGTACCAGCAGGTAGGGCTTCTCGTAGTAACGCGGGTCGATGGTGGAGGCGTCGACGAAGGTCTCCACCTCCACCGCCTCATGGCTTTCCGGCGCGGCCGAGCGGATGTCGTCCTCTTCCAGCACCACGTAGCTGCCCTTGTCGTACTCGTAGGCCTTGACGATGTCTTTCCACGGCACTTCTTCGCCGGTATCGGCGTTGACCCGCTCGAAGCGGATCGGCTTGCGATCGCGCGAGTCGAGCATGCGGAACTGCAGGTCCACCTTGCGTTCGCCGGACATCAGCGACACCGGGACATTGAGCAACCCAAAGGACAAGGTTCCGGTCCAGATCGGTCGGGCCATGGCGGTGCTGCTCCAGCGTGGAAGAGAACGGCAAGCTGTACCCCCGCCCACGTGAAACGCCCGTGTCCGCCCCGTGCAGGCGCCCTTTACGCGTTACTGCAGCAACCCGTGCACGGCGGTCGGCGGCATGTGGTCCAGTGCCAGCCAGGCGTCCTCGACGATGCCGCGCGCCTGCGCCCAGCCCAGCCGCGACTGCCCGCGCATCTGCTCCCAGTGCTCGGCCAGCTCACCGGCGGTGTCTTCATCGTTGCCGCGTGGCCAATCGGCGTAATGGGTGGTCAGCGCGAAGGCATAGGCCGGGTACAGGTCGCGCCAACTGCGGTGGCCGTGGCCGCGCCGCCGTTCGTAATCGCTGCGCATGTACTGCAGGTAGTCCTGTGCGACCGCCTGGGCTTCCTCGGTGCGCTCGCGACGCACGCGGCGCGTGGTCCGGGGCGGCTGCGGGTAGGCGCTGAACAACGCGGGGGCGGCACGACGGTCCAGGCGGGGCATGACACGACTCCGGCGGTACTGGGGCAGGCAGGAATAGTCCCGGCCCCGTTAGCCAGCCGTGACAGATCCGTTCAGTGCTGCGGATTCGCAGCGACTTCACCGCCATCGCGCTGTAGTAGTGCTCCCGTTCCGGAGTTATTTCCATGCCACGCGATCCCCTGCGCGAAGCCAGCACCCCGGTGCCTGGCGAACAACACGCCAAACATGACAACCAGGATGCCGAAGACCGCGGCGCCGGCATGCCCGCGCCGCCCGAGCCGGACCATCTGCCGGTGGCGGTGGCCCCGGCAGCCCCCTCGCGCGACCGCAAGGACCTCACCCCCGGCAGCGAAGGTCCGGCCGGTCACCATCGCCGCGAAGACGAGCACCAGCGCCTGCAGCGCAAGCAGCACGCCAGCGACAACCAGGACCAGGCACTGGAAGAAACCTTCCCGGCCAGCGATCCGACCTCGCCGTTCGTCCCGGCAAAGGTGCCGAAGTAGGTGCCAACCGTCGGTTGGCAGGGTTCAAGCGGGCGCCTGAATGATCCTTACGGCGCCCACTGCCACTGCAGGCCCACGCTGACCCGGCGATCCGGGCCCGGCTCGAAATAACGCTGATTGCCGTCGTTGACGATCACCGAGCCGATATAGCGCTGGTCCAGCACGTTGTCCAGGCGCGCGAAGGCCCGCAGCGTGCCCTGGGCCAGCTGCCAGCGGCGCGCCGCCTCGAGGTTCAACAGTGCGTAGCCGGCCGCTTTGTCGGTGGCCAGGTCATTGACCACCGTGTCGCCGGAGGCCACCACCTCGGCCGCCCACTGCCACGCGCCCGGGCGGTATTGYAGGCGCGCGTTCCACTGCTGCTCCGGCACGCCGGGCAGCCTCGAACCAGCAACGACGGTCGCCCCGGACAGCACGTAGGGGTCGCGCACGGTCGCTTCCAGGTAGGTGTATGCTAGCGCGA
The DNA here is from genome assembly GCF_056400545.1 of Stenotrophomonas sp. P5_A8. Lineage (NCBI taxonomy): Bacteria > Pseudomonadati > Pseudomonadota > Gammaproteobacteria > Lysobacterales > Lysobacteraceae > Stenotrophomonas > Stenotrophomonas sp. P5_A8. The sequence goes on from NZ_JBFULB010000074.1 coordinate 11,887, forward strand.
GTTCCATCTGCGCGCCCAGCGGCTGCACGTAGCTTGCCTCCAGGCCCTGGCGGCGGGTGCGGCCGATGTTGCGGTAGGTGGCACGGCCACCGGTGTTGCTGGCCACCGCCAGTTCGTCATCGGTGTCGGCGCGGAACAGCGCCGCCTCCAGCCTTGCCCCGCTCTGCGCGTGCCATTTGCTGCCTACTTCCAGGTTACGGCTGCGGGCCGCCGACAGGTCCAGCGCCAGCCCGGCCTGGCCATCGGCGCGGTAGCCCAGCTCGTTGAAGGTGGGGGTCTCGAAGCCGCGCCCGGCCGAGGCGTACAACCGCCAGGCATCGGTCGCGCGGAATACCACCCCGGCCACCGGCGTGGTGGCGTCGTAGCGGCGCGAGCCGCTGTCGTCGGGGTTGGTGGCGGTGATGAAGTGGTCGTTGGAGCGGAACCGTACCGTGCTGTGGCGCACGCCGAGCAGCAGCGACCAGCGCGGTGCCCACTGCCACCAGGCCTGGGCAAACTGGTCCACGTTCTCGACACGGTCGGCCTGGTTGCGGCGCAGGCGGCCCTTGATGCCGACCTGATCGCCGACGAAATTCTCGTAACCCCGGCGATCCTGCGCCTGACGGTCGGCATTGGCGCCGATCACCAGATCCAGGGGTCGCCCGGCCCAGTCACCGTGCCAGCTCCAGCGCGCGTCCACCCCGCCGTAGTCGCCGTCCAGGTCGATCACTCCGCCGGCATGCAGTGGGTTGGCCTGCGGCGTCGGCGGAATCGCCAGGTACTGCTCCACGCTGCGCTGCCCGGCATAGCCCATGGCCCGCCACGTGTGCGCCCCATCGGTACGGGTGAACACCAGCCCGGCCTGGGCCTGGCGAACGGATTTGCGCGTGTTGTACTGCTCGGCCACCGCCGTGGCCTGGCGCGGATCGGCATTGACCTGCGCGCGGCTCAGCCCGAGGGGATCCTGCGCATCGGGCGAGTCGAAGTAGTTCAGCACCAGATCAAGCTGGCCACCGCCCACGTCGGTCCCCAACCGCGCATTGACCGACTCGCGGCGCGCGGCGCTGTGCTCGCGCCAGCCATCGGTGCGGAAGTGGTTGGCGGCCACGTTGTAGCGGATCGGCCCCTGCTGGCCGCGCAGCTGCGCGCCGGCGCTGAGCGTGTTGTCGCTGCCGGTATCCAGTCGCAACCGCCAGGGATCGCCCGGCGCACCCTCGGCACTCCACACCTGCACCACGCCGCCGGAGGAATTGCCGTACAGCGCCGAGAACGGCCCGCGCAGCACGTCCACGCGCTGGGCTGAGAGCAGGCTCGCATGCGAGAGCTGGCCCTGGCCGTCGGGCATGGTCGCCGGCACGCCATCGACCAGCACCCGCACCCCGCGCACCCCGAAGGTCGAGCGCGCGCCAAAGCCGCGGATCGACAGCTGGGTGTCCTGTGCGTAGTTCTGGCGGTCGCGGGCGACCACGCCGGGGATGCCGCCCAGCGCCTCGGATACCTGCGCCAGGGCGCCGTTGGCCTCGTCGTCCAGCCACACCGTGCTGATCGAGGCCGGCAGGTCGACATCGTCCACCTGTTGCACCCGCGCGGCCTGCACCTGAACCGTGGGCAGCCGCGCTACCTCGGGGGACTGATCGGGCGTGGATGCGGCCTGTGCCGGGTTCGGCAGCAGCACTGCCGAAAGCAGCGCGCAGGACGGGACAAACGGGGATAAGCGGAACATGCGATCTGGGGTCCTCGGCGATGTGGGGCGCCGCACGCCATGGTACGGAAGCCAACGTGACGGTGGCCGCCGCGCCCTCGGCGTGGCTTTGTTACGATGGCCCGGTTGTGGCCGGACCGGCCGCACCGCGCGTCGCGACATCCTCCCCCCTTCCGTCATCCGAATGAGTACCGCCGTGTCCTTCTTTGCAAATGTGGAACTGGTCCCAGGCGACCCGATCCTGGGCCTGACCGAGGCATACAACGCCGACAGCCGCTCGACCAAGGTCAACCTGGGTGTGGGCATCTACTACGACGAGAGCGGCCGCATTCCGCTGCTTCGCGCCGTCAAGCAGATCGAACAGCAGCTGGCCAACGAAGCCAAACCGCGCGGCTACCTGCCGATCGACGGGCTGCCGGCCTACAACCAGGCCACCCGCGAACTGGTGTTCGGCAAGGATTCGCCGCTGCTGGCCGCCGGCCGCGTCGCCACCTCGCAGACCATCGGCGGCAGCGGCGCGCTGCGCGTGGGTGCGGACCTGCTGCACCGGCTGCTGCCGCACGCCACCATCGCCATCAGCAACCCGAGTTGGGAAAACCACCGCGCCGTATTCGGCGCCGCCGGTTTCGAGGTCGTCGAGTACAGCTACTTCGACCCGACCACCCACGGCGTGGACTTCGAGGCGATGCTCGCCGACCTGGGCAAGCTGCAGCCGGGCACGGTGGTGCTGCTGCACGCGTGCTGCCACAACCCGACCGGTGCCGACCTCACCGTCGCGCAGTGGAAGCAGGTGGCCGCGCTGTTGAAGGACCGCCAGCTGTTCCCGTTCATCGACATGGCCTACCAGGGCTTCGACAAGGGCATCAGCGAAGACGGCGCTGCGGTGCGCATCATCGCCGAGGCCGGCATCGACAGCTTCGTGGTCGCCAACTCGTACTCCAAGTCGTTCTCGCTGTACGGCGAGCGCATCGGCGCGCTGTCGGTGGTGGCCCCGGACGCGAATGCGGCCAAGGCCGTGCAGTCGCAGGTCAAGCGCATCATCCGCACCATCTACTCCAGCCCGTCCAACCACGGTGCGGCGCTGGTGGCCGGCGTGCTCAACAGCGTGGAACTGCGCCAGGTGTGGGAAGCGGAACTGACCGARATGCGCGAGCGCATCCACGCCCTGCGTCATGGTCTGGTGGACAAGCTGGTCGCCGCCGGCGCGCCGGAGTTCGCCTTCATCAACGACCAGGCCGGCATGTTCTCCTACTCCGGCCTGACCCGCCCGCAGGTGGACCGCCTGCGCGACGAGTTCGGCATCTACGCCGTCGGCACCGGCCGCATCTGCGTGGCCGCGCTCAACCAGGGCAACCTGGAATACGTGGCCAAGGCCGTGTCGACCGTCGCCAAGGGCTGACGCACGCGACAGTGCAATGAAGAACGGCCGCCTTGTGCGGCCGTTCTGCTGTTGGCGACGTACCCATCGCGC
>NZ_JBFULB010000075.1:0-14844 GCF_056400545.1 Stenotrophomonas sp. P5_A8
GCCGACGCTGCAGCTGTCGCCGCAATGATCCGCCTCGATCTGCAGGGTCACATGTTCGATGCCGAACTGGTCGTGCAGCGTGGCGGTCAACGTGCGCCGCAGGCGGTCGGCATCCACCGCGTCGGCCATCACCACATGCGCGGTCAGCGCTGGCGTGCTGGAGGCCAGCGCCCACACATGCAGGTCATGCACGTCGACCACGCCGGGCTGCGCGCCCAGCGCGGTGCGCACGGCGTTGAGGTCGGTGCCCTTGGGCACGCCTTCGAGCAGCACATTGATCGCCTCGCGCAGCAGCACCCAGGTGCGCGGCAGCACCCACAGGCCGATCAGCACGGCCAGGATCGGATCGATCGGCTTCCAGCCCGTCCAGCGGATCAACAGCGCGCCGATGATCACCGCGACCGAGCCAAGCATGTCGGCCCACACTTCCAGGTAAGCGCCCTTTACGTTGAGGCTTTCGCCACTGCCGGCACGCAGCAGGCGCATGGAGATCAGGTTGATGCCCAAGCCGATCGCGGCGATCACCAGCATGCCGGTGGAGGCGATTTCCTGCGGCTGGCGGAAACGCGCCACCGCCTCCCACAGGATGTAGGCGGCCACCACGAAGAGCATGCCGCCGTTGATCATCGCGCCGAGTGCCTCCAGCCGTGCGTAGCCGTAGGTGCGCTTGGCATCGGGCGGGYGCCGGCTCAGCCGCACCGCGACCAGCGCGATCATCAGCGCCAGGGTGTCGGTGGCCATGTGCGCGGCATCGGACAACAGCGCCAGGCTGTTGGTCCAGAACGCACCCACCACTTCCACCACCAGGAAGGTAGTGGTGAGGCCGAGTGCCCACCAAAGTGGTTTTTCGTGGCGGATTTCGCTGGGCAGGTGATCGTGGTCGTGACCCATGAAGGTGTCTCCAGAACAATGTGCGCAGGTTAAGCAGGGTATCGCGCGGAGACTATTACACTTGGGCTGGCGTTCAGTCTGTAACTTCATTACAACCGCAGGCGGCCGCTAAGGTTCGACGGCCCCTGTGGCGGGAAGAGCAATCATCGTGGATATCGTTCCAAACCTGGATGAGGCCAGCCGTCCGCTGGCCGATGCCTGGCAGCAGACCCTGCTGGCGACCGGCGCCGACGCTGCCGCACTGCTGGCCGAGCTGGCCGCACAGTCGCCGCCGGACCTGGCCCATCACTTCTATGACGTGCTGCTGGAGGACCCGCGCGCCAGCCGCTTTCTGTCCCACGACCAGGTGCGCCTGCGCCTGAAACCGGCCATGCAGCGTTGGCTGACGCAACTGCTGACCGCCACCATCGACAGCATCCCGGCGCTGGTGGCCGCGCAGCGGGTGATCGGCGATGTGCATGCGCGGGTGGGCATTCCGGTGGACCTGGTCACCCGTGGCGCGCGCGTGCTCAAGCAACGCCTGTTCGAGCGCATCGTGGCGCACGCTCCCAGCAGCGCCATCGCCTTCGAAGCGATCCGCTGCCTGAGCGCCTCGGTGGATATCGCGCTGGAAGGCATGACCCTGGCCTATACCCATGCACGCGAGCGTTCCTCGCGCACCGATGCGGCCTACCGGCTGTTCTCGCTGGTGCAGAACGTGAGCACCGAACGCGAACGCCAGCGCGCCTTGCTGCTGGATTGGGAAAACGCACTGCTGTACGCCATCGCCAGCCAGGCCACCGATGCCGATACCGTGGACCTGGCCCATTCCGAATTCGGCCTGTGGTTCACCCACAAGGGCATCCCCAGTTTTGGCGAGAGCAGCGAGACGGCGCAGGTAGGTGCGTTGATCGCACGCGTGGACGCGCAACTGCATGCTGCGCTCGCGCGCGCAGACCTGACGACGCGCTTCAGCGCGCTGCAGGGCATCCGCGAGCAGCTCGCGCGTATCCGCACCCTGATGAGCATGCTGTTCGAGCGCATCGGCGAGCTCGATGCCGGCAGCGACGCACTGACCAACCTGCTCAACCGCCGCTTCCTGCCCACGGTGCTGCGTCGCGAGATCGAACTGGCCAACTCGGCGCACACGCCGTTCTCGGTGCTGCTGCTGGATCTGGATCACTTCAAGGCGATCAACGACACCCACGGCCACGACGGCGGCGATCGCGCCCTGCAGCATGTGGCCGCGCTGCTGGGCCAGCTCACCCGCGGCAGCGACTACCTGTTCCGCTATGGCGGCGAAGAGTTCGTGGTGGTGCTGGTGGCCGCCAATGCCGCGCAGGCCGAGGTGATCGCCGAGAACCTGCGCCGGCAGATCGCGCAGACACCGGCGCCGCTGGCCAACGGCAGCACCCTGGCGCTGACCGCCAGCATCGGCGTGGCCGCCCACGATGGCCACCCGGACTACGAGCGGCTGATGGCCCGCGCCGATGCGGCGATGTACCAGGCCAAGAAGCGCGGCCGCAACCGCGTGGTGTTGGCCAGCGACGACCTGCCCGATGCACCGGAGCGACAGGCACTGCAGCGCGGCTGAGTCGGCACGAGCCGCCTGTTGCGGCACATCGACCGGTACCAACGGCGCATGCCGGGCGCGGCGCGGGCGGCGTAGGATCACGACGCGGGCATTGGCCTGCGTCGTTGCCGCTGCCCAAGGAACCTGTCGATGCCGTCCCGCCCTTCATCGCACCTGCCGTGCGCCCTGCTGTGCTCGGCCCTGTTGCTGAGCGCCTCCGCCACGGCCCGCGACGTGCCGCAACCGGCCGAGCACGTGGAGGCCGATGGCCCGTACGTGTTCCGCACCGACACGGGCCTGCAGGCGCAGTGGGTGTGCAACGACCACGTGGTCCGCCGCGATCTGCCAGCGCGCGGCGAGGTCACCGTGGTCGCGCCCGAATGCGGTTACCCGCACGAGGTGAGTGTGCTGCCGCCACGCACCGCCGAGGTCGCGCAGTACCCGGCCACGCCGCGCATCGTCGCGTTGTCGGACATCCATGGCCAGTACGGGCTGCTGGTGACGCTGCTGCGCGCCCACCATGTCATCGATGCGCAGGACCACTGGGCCCTCGGCGATGCCACGCTGGTGGTGGCCGGCGATGTGTTCGACCGTGGGCCGCAGGTGACCGAGGCGTTCTGGCTGCTCTACGGCCTGCAGCAGCAGGCCAGCGCGGCCGGTGGCGCGGTGCACTTCGTGCTCGGCAACCACGAGACGATGGTGTTGTACGACGACCTGCGCTACGTCAACCCGAAGTACCTCAGGAGTGCGCAGCTGCTGGATCGTTCGTATCCGGCGCTGTACGGCGCCGATTCGGTGATCGGCCAATGGCTGCGCACCCGTCCGGTGCTGCTGAAGATCGGCGACACGCTGTTCCTGCACGGCGGCATCGCCCCGGAGAACCTCGACCTAGTGCGCGCCATGGACGCCACCAACGCCACCTACCAGGCCTCGGTCGGGCTGCCACGTGAGCAGGTCAAGGCCGCGCCGGACAGCGCGCGCCTGTTCGACGGCAAGACCAGCCCGATCTGGTACCGCGGCTACTTCGATGGACGCATGGATACCGCCCAGGTGCAGGCACTGCTCGAACAGTTGCAGCTCAAGCGCATCGTGGTCGGCCATACCTCGATGCCGCACGTGAGCAGCTTCCACGGTGACCGCATCATCGCCATCGACAGCAGCATCAAGAAGGGCGAGAACGGCGAGCTGCTGTTCATCGAGAACGGCACACTCAGCCGCGGCCTGCTGGACGGCACACGCGTGCCCTTGGCCGAAGGCAGGATGGAAGTGGACGACGACTGAGCCGTCGTCCACCGGCTCAGCCCTGCTGTACCTGCGGCCGGGCGCCGGCCGGCAGCGCGCGCACCCGCCCCGGCTTGCTCGGGAAGGCGTGGCGCACGATCCGCCACATCACCTGGCCGAACTGTTTCGGCAGCGAGCCGGTGTTGTAGTGCTGGCCGTAACGCGTGCAGATCGCCTTCACTTCCACGGCGATATCGGCGTAACGGTTGGCCGGGATGTCCGGGAAGAAGTGGTGTTCGATCTGGTGGCTGAGGTTGCCCGACATGACGTTCATCAGCTTGCCACCGGTCAGGTTGGATGAGCCACGCAGCTGGCGCAGATACCAGTGGCCGCGGCTTTCATCGCGCACGCATTCCTTGGGGAAGGTCTCGGCATCGGCGGTGAAGTGGCCGCAGAAGATGATCACGTAGGTCCACACGTTGCGGATCAGGTTGGCCACCACGTTGCCCAGCAGCACCGGCAGGAAGAACGGGCCGGCCAGCGCGGGGAACAGCAGGTAGTCCTTGAACATCTGCTTGCCCATCTTGCGGCCCACCGGGCGCGCCTGTGCCAGCAGCTGGCGGAAGGTGATCTTGCCGGCGAACCAGCGGCCCACGCGCAGGTCCTGGATGGCGATGCCCCATTCGAACAGCAGCGCGAACACCACCGCCACCACCGGCTGGGTCAGGTAGAACGGGCGCCAGCGCTGCTCGGGGAAAATCCGCAACAGGCCATAGCCGATGTCGTCGTCCAGCCCGCGCACGTTGGTGTAGGTGTGGTGGCGGAAATTGTGCGTCTTGCGCCAGTTGTCGGCAGTGCCGACGATGTCCCACTCGTAGGTGCTGCCCTGCAGCTGCGGGTCGCCCATCCAGTCGTACTGGCCGTGGATGACGTTGTGCGCCAGCTCCATGTTTTCCAGGATCTTGGACAGCGCCAGCAGCGCCACGCCGGCGATCCACGCCGGGATCAGCACGCTGTGCACGAAGGCACCGAGGAACAGCAGCGCGCGGCCGGCCACGCCGGTCCAGCGCACGCCGGCCACCACGCGGCGGATGTAACGCGCGTCGGCGGCCCCCAGCGTGGCCAGCTGGCGCGCACGCAGCGCATCGAGTTCATCGCCGAAGGCGTGCAGTTCAGCGGCGGAAAGCGCGCGGTTCTGGACGGAAGACATGGTCAGAGCTCCAGGATCAGGTCGGTGCTGGCGCTGTTGACGCACAGCTTCACTTGCGTGGCCGGTTCATCGGCGTACTCGCCGGTGAGCGTGTGGCGGGTGACGCCGGAGGCCTTGCCGCACGCACAGGTGTTGCAGATGCCCATGCGGCAGCCGCTGGCCGGGCGCAGACCTTCGGCTTCCAGCGCCTGCAGCAGCGAGGTGCCGCGCGGCAGGGTCAGGGTGCGGCCACTGCGGCGCAGTTCGACCTGCACCGTGCCGGTTTCCGCGTCGGGCAGCAGCGGCGGGGTGAACGCTTCGAACTGCAGCGCGGCCACGGTGCCCTGCAAGCGCGCGCGGGCGGCATCAACGAAGCCACCCGGGCCGCACACCAGCACCTGGGCCGCACGGAGGTCGCCGAGCGCATCGAACGCGTAGGCATCCACGCGCGGCGACGCGGCGTGCGGGTCGCGGGTCAGTGCCAGGTGCACGCGCAGGTTCGGATGGCGCGCGGCCAGTGCCGCCAGTTCGTCGGTAAAACACAGTTCCTCGCGGCGGCGGGCCCAGTACACCAGGTCCACTGTGCCGGGCATACCGGCGGCATCCAGCTGGCGCAGCAGCGCGCGCATCGGGGTGATCCCGCTGCCGGCCGCCAACAGCAGCAGGCGCTGGGCTTGTATGGGATCCACGGTCATCTCGCCGAAGGCCTGGCCCAGTTCGAACGCCTCACCGATCGCCGCGTGATGGGCCAGGTGCTGGCTGACCTTGCCGCCCTCGATCGCTTTGACGGTGATCGCCAGCGTGCCGTCGGCCAGCCGCGTAGGGCTGTAGCTGCGCGACAGCCGGCGCCCATCCATGTCCACCCCAAGGGTGACGTGCTGACCCGGCTGCATCCCACGGAAATGCCGGTTCGGGCGCAGCACCAGGGTGACCGCATCCGCGCTGGCCTGCTCGCGCGCCACCAGCCGCGCCCGCGCCCGGCGCAGGGTCCACAGCGGGTGCAGACGCCCGGCCCAGAAGTCGAACAGTTCCTCGGACACCCAATGACGGGGCGAGATCGGGTTGCGGCGGCGGATCGGGGGGCGGGGTTGGGCGCTCATGGGGTCACTATACGCACGCACATACATGCGTGTATACACTTGTATATTGATCGGACGGGCTATGATTCAGGGACTTGACCGCCCTGCCCCCGATGACCTCCCCAGACCTGCCCCTGTCCGCTGCCGACGATGCCCATCCGGCGCGCAAAGCCTCGATCTCGCGCGACGACCTGCTGGCCGCCGCGCTGGCCCTGATCGGCCCGCACCGCAGTGTTTCTACGCTGAGCCTGCGCGAAGTGGCCCGCGAGGCGGGCATCGCCCCGAATTCGTTCTACCGCCAGTTCCGCGACATGGACGAACTGACCGTGGCGCTGATCGATCTGTCCGGGCGTTCGCTGCGCACGATCATCGGCGAGGCGCGCCAGCGCGCGGCGTCGTCCGAGCGCAGCGTGATCCGGCTGTCGGTGGAGACCTTCTTCGAACAGCTGCGCGCCGACCACAAGCTGCTGCACGTGCTGCTGCGCGAAGGCAGCGCCGGCTCGGACGCGTTCAAGCAGGCGGTGGACCGCGAACTGAACTACTTCGAAGACGAACTGCGGGTCGACCTGATCCGGCTGGCCGCCGCCGATGGCGGCGCGGTGCTGCACGAACCGGCGCTGGCGTCCAAGGCGATCACCCGGCTGGTGTTCGCCATGGGGGCCACCGCCGTGGACCAGCCGCAGGAAAAGGACGCCGAACTGATCGAGCAGCTGTCGCAGATGCTGCGCATGATCATCACCGGCGCGCGCACCATCGCCGGGAATCCGCCGACCCGTTGAGCGGCCAGGGGCGTACCGACCCACGGTCGGTACCTACCCGGTGTGGGTCGACCCACGGCCAATCCCCGACCCGAACGTGAATGCCCCGGTAGGCGACCGCCGTTGGTGGCCGCAGCATTTCGGCACCTTCCGCGCCGCCCAATCGAGAACGTCAAACCGCATACAAACGGCATCGCCGGCGTCGGACGCACCGACACCGCCAAGGCCCGGTGTGAAGACCCGGGCTTCACGCGGCGCGCACCATACTTTACCGAATGCTTTACATACGGAATGCCCATTCGTGAGCCGGCACACGGCGCTTGCGCGCGTAAAGAAAGGATTTCACTGCACGGCCCTGCTCCTGTGCAGCGGCGCGGCCATGGCCCAGTTGCCCATCGGCGAGGCGGCCGTTCCCGCGCTGGACTGGCAGCAGTCGCAGCAGCGCCTGGAACAGGTGTCCGACGCACTGGCCGCCGCCGATGCCTCGGTGCGTAACAAGCAGGACCTGCAGGATGCCACCCGTCTGCTGCGCCTGCCGGAGATCACCGGTGAAGTGCGCCGCCTGCAGTTCCAGAAGACGTTGACCCTGCCCTTGGGCTCGCTGGCGCCGGTGGCCGAGGCGTTCGGCATCGACTCGCCATTGCAGTTCACCGAGCGCGACTGGCGCACCCGTCCGGTCGTCACCGCGGTGCTGCCGCTGTACACCGGCGGTTTGATCCCGGCCGCGCAGCAGGCCGCCGCCGGCGCCACCGCGCAGGCCAGCGCCGAACGCGAATCGCAGCGCCAGTCGTTGAGCGTGCAGCTGGCCCAGGCCTACTTCGGGCAGCGCCTGGCCGAGCAGGCCGTGGACGTGCGCCGTGACGTGCGCGACGGGCTGCAGCGCCACCTCGACGATGCGCTGAAGCTGGAACGCGAAGGCTTCGCCACCCGTGCCCAGCGCCTGCAGGCCAACGTGGCCCGCGACAAGGCCGAGCGCGACTACCAGAAGTCGCTCAACGACCTGCAGACCCTGAAGGCCGCGCTGGCCACCCTGCTGCGCAGCGGAGGCGAAGTGCGCCCGCTGTCGCCGTTGTTCGTGCATCGCACGCCGATCGGCGCGCTGCCCACCTTCGAACGCGATGCGCAGGCCCGGCAGCCGCAGATCGCGCGACTGCGCGCACTGGTGGCGCAGGCCGAGCAAGGCGTACGCGTGCAGCAGGCCAAGCTCAAGCCCACCGTGTACCTGTTTGGCCAGTACGACTTCCTGCGCCGCGACGAAATGCTGACCGACCCGGACTGGGCGTTCGGCATCGGCGTGAAGTACACCTTCCTGTCTCCCAGCTCGCGCCCGGCGCAGATCAGCGCCGCACGCGCGCAGCAGGAGCAGGCCGAAGCCGGCCTGCGCGAAGCGGAAAACCAGGTCACCCTGGGCGTGCGCAAGGCCTGGTACGAACTGGATACCGCACGCCAGCAGTTCCTGCTGCTGGACAGCAGCATCGAACAGAACCGCGAGAACCTGCGCCTGCAGGAGCTGGCCTTCCGCGAAGGCCAGGCCACCTCGCTGGACGTGATCGACGCGCGGCTGGGGCTGGGCGGTGCGCAGGTGGAACGCGCACAGGCGGCCTACCAGTACGACGTGGCGCTGGCACAACTGCTGGAGATCAGTGGACAGATGGACCGTTATGACGAATTCCGCCGCCAGGCCGACGAGGTGATCGCGCATGAATGACACATTGCAGGCGCCTGCCGATGCGCCGCCGCCGAACAAGCGCAAACTCGGTATTGCCCTCGCGCTGGTGCTGGCGATCGTRGTGGTGGTCGGCCTGTGGCTGGCCTGGCGCAGCCCGGCCGAACAGCTGCAGGGCATGGCCGATGCCGACACCGTCAACGTGGCCGCCAAGATCACCGCACGCCTGGCCGAACTGAAGGTGCGCGAGGGCGACCGGGTCAAGGTCGGCCAGGTGCTGTTCGTGCTGGACAGCCCGGAAGTGGCCGCCAAGGAAGAACAGGCGCAAGGCGCGCTGGAAGCGGCCAGCGCCGTGGCCGACAAGGCCGATGCCGGCGCGCGCAGCGAAGACATCCGCGCGGCGCAGGCCAACTGGAAACGCGCTGAAGCCGGTGCCACGCTGGCCGATGCCACCTACCAGCGCGTGCAGAACCTGTTCAACGAAGGCGTGATGACCCGGCAGAAGCGCGACGAAGCGCTGGCCCAGGCGCGCAGTTCGCGCGAGCTGTCCAATGCCGCCCGTGCGCAGTACGACCAGGCGCTGGCCGGCGCGCGCGAGCAGGACAAGCGTGCCGCACAGGGCCAGGTCCGCCAGGCACGCGGCGCGGTGGCCGAGGTGGACGCCGCGCGTGAGGAGGTCAACGGCCGCGCGCCGCTGGCCGGCGAGATCAACAAGCGCATGGCCGATGTGGGCGAACTGGTCCCGGCGGGCTACCCGGTGTTCACCCTGGTCGACATCGACCGCATGTGGGTATCGGTGAACCTGCGCGAATCGCAGATGCGCGGCCTGAAGATCGGCAACCGTCTGCGCGGGCAGGTACCCGCGCTGGATCGCGATGTCGAGTTCGAGGTGTACTTCATCAACCCGGCCGGCGATTACGCTACCTGGCGCGCTACCCGGCAGTCGTCGGGCTACGACGTGCGCAGCTTCGAGATCCGGCTGCGCCCGGTGGCGCGCGTGGAGGGCTTCCGCCCCGGCATGAGCGTTCTGTTCGCGTGGCCGCAGGGATGAACCGGTTGCGGCGGGCGGGCTTCGGCGCCGCCTTCCAGCGCGAGCTGCAGCACCTGCGCAGCGACCGCGCCGACCTGCTGCTGGTGACGCTGTTGCCGCTGCTGATGCTGGCGGTGATGGCCTGGTTGTTCGCCGCATCGGTGATGCGCGACATTCCCATTGCCATTGTCGACCTCGACCACAGTGCCGAGAGCCGTCTGCTCGCCCGCATGCTGGATGCCAGTCCGGGCATCGCCGTGGCCAGCCAACCGGCCAGTCTGGCCGATGCGCAGGCCGAACTGCGGCGGCTGGAGGTCTTTGCCGTGGTGCTGGTCCCCCGCGATGCCACCCGCCAGGCGCTGCGTGGCAGCCAGGGCACCGTGTTCGCCTACTACAACGCCACCTACCTCACCACCGGGCAGTCGGCGGTGCGCGATATCGTGGAAGCGGTCGGTGCGTGGAACGCGCGCCTCCTGACCGGCGGCATCGGCAAACAGGTCGGCCCGGCCAAACTGCGCGCGCCGCCCATCGCGGTGCAGTCGGACATCCTGCACAACCCGGCGCGCAGCTACGAACTGTTCCTGCTGCCGCTGTTGTTTCCGGCGGTGTTGTCGCTGGGCCTGGCGCTGGCGGTGGCCGCCAGCCTGGGCCGCGAGGTGCGCGACGGCCAGCTGCGTGCGTGGCTGGGCAGCGCCCCCTGGGCGGCCATCGCCGGCAAGATCTGCCCCTATGTCGCACTGTTCTCGGCCTATGGCGCGCTCGGCGTGTTGTACCTGGCGCTGCTGCGCGGCGACGGCATCGCCGGCAGCCTGCTGTTGCTGATGCTGGGCCAGCCGCTGCTCTACCTCGCATGCGCGGCGGTGGCGCTGCTGTTTGTGGGACTCACCCGTGACATGGGCACCGCGCTGTCGGCCATCGGCTTGAGCATCGGCACCGCGCTGGCATTCTCCGGGGCCACCTTCCCCGTGGTGGATGCGCCGCTGTTCACCCGTGTCTGGAACCTGCTGCTGCCGCTCACCGCCTACGTCAAGCTGCAGACCCAGCAGCAGTTTGTCGGCGCGCCGTGGTCGGTCTCGCTATGGCCGTTGGCGACGCTGCTGCTGATGGTGCTGGTGGCCGGCGGCATCGGCGGCTGGCGCCTGATCGTCGCAGCCCGCGCCCTGCCCACGCCCGTGGCCTCCAACGGAGCGGCCGCATGAGCCGCTTCACTAGCAGCCTGCGCCAGACCCTGCGCGCGGTGCTGACCGACCGCTATGCGGTCGTGCTCATGATTGGCGCGGTGGTGCTGTACTCGTTCTTCTACCCGGCCGCGTACCGCCACCAGGTTGCCAGCAACCTGCCCATCGTGGTGGTGGACCACGACCAGAGTGCCACCAGCCGCGAACTGCTGCGCCGCGTGGACGCGTTGCGCACCGTGCGCATCGTTGCCCAACCCGCCACCCTCGACCAGGCCCGCCACGCGCTCGAGCGCGGCGAGGCCGAAGGCATCCTGCTGATTCCCGCCCAACTGGAGCGCGACATCCTGCGCGGCGGCGCCGGCCACCTGGTGTTGATGGGCAACGGTGCCTACCTCGGCCGCGCCAGCTGGGTATTGGGCGGCGTGGCCGATGCACTGACCGCGTTCGCGCGCGAAACAGCGGTTTCGCAGGCCGCCTTCATGGGCGCCCCGCAGCCACCGCCGATCACCCTGGTGCAGCGGCCGCTGTTCAACACGCTGGAAGGCTACGGCAGCGCCATCGTGCCCGGTGTGGCCGAACTGATCGTGCACCAGACGCTGTTGATGGGCATTGGCGTGCTGCTGGGGACGCGGCGCCTGGCACTCGACCGACGCCTGCGCTTCGACCTGCCCACCCTGGCCGGCATGGCGCTTGGCTTCGGCATCATCGGCCTGCTGGGCCTGCTCTACTACGCCGGCCTCACCGCGTGGGTGCAGGACTATCCGCGCGGCGGGAACCCGCTCGGGCAACTGCTCGGCGGTACATTGTTCATTGCCGCCACGGTGGCGTTCGGCCTGTTCGTCGGCAGCTTCTTCGCCACCCGCGAACGCGCCTTCCAGGTGGTGATCGCCTGCTCGATCCCGCTGTTCTTCCTGGCCAATCTGTCCTGGCCGGCGGTCACCTCGCCGCCAGCGCTGGTCGCTTTGGCCCACCTGCTGCCCACCACCGCCGGCATCAACCTGATGGTGCGCCTGAACCAGATGGATGCCCGCCTGGGCGAGGTCAGCCACGAGCTGTGGACGCTGGCCGCGCTGCTCGTGCTCTACGGTGGGCTGGCGGTGTGGCGCCTGGGCGACCGCAGCCGCACGCACTGACCGCTCAGCGCGACGGATCCGGCGCGTACCAGAACGGAATGCGGTACTCGCGCCGGCGTCCGGCACCTTTCGCATCGCTGTCGGCATTCCAGACCAGCAGCAGATCGTGGCGGCCCGGTGGCAGCGCCGACAGCGGCAGGTAGCCCACCAGCCCGCGCATCTCCAGGTCGCGCCGTTCCATCGGCACGAAACCGTCCAGCGCCACCGGCTTGCCATCCAGCGTGACCGTCCACAACAGCGCCAGACACTGGACCGCCGCTCGCGCGGCGTCCTGCCCGACCCGCGCGTTCTCGCCTCCCGGCAGTGCGGTGCAGCGCTGCCGCGCCTGCGGGTTGTCGCGCTGCGGCTGATGCGGAATGAACAGCCGCAGCATCGCACCCTGGACCACATCGCTGGGGATCATCGGGTAGCGCCGCAACCGGTCATGATCCACCCGCAGCGCTTCGTAGTGGGCGCTCAGCATCCCGTTTTCCACCGCTTCGCTGGTCATCACCTCGTAGCGGTTGAACAATGAAAACGTGGCCGAACTGATCGTCTGCACGCCGCCGATGGTCATCGCCGCCATGATCGCGACGAAGTAGGCCACCATGAAATTGCGGGCATACAGATTGCTCTGCAGGGTGAGCTGTACCGGCAGCAGCAGTCGCATCGGTATGAGCCACTGGCTGACGCCGAGTACCCGATGGACGGCCCGCTCCAGCCCCGCGCTGGGCTTCCCTTGTGCCTGCCGTCGGGCAACCTGCTTTTCCATCACCAGCGGCACGGTGCTCACCAGCAGCAGCGCTGCGAAGACCACCGCCACCATGATCAGCGCGATGCGGTCGGTGTCGCCCAGCAGCGCCCCGACCAAACCAGCCACGCTCAGCAGCAGCACCGAGCCCACGCCGATCAGGGTCATGGTCAGCGCGAACAGCAACGTGGCCGAGAACAGCGTCGATGCAGCGCGGTCGGCGCTGGCGATCACCTGCTCCAGGCTCACCACGCGCGAGCGGTAGAACGCCCGCGATACCGGCCCCATCAGCGGAATCCGATCCCAGCGGATGCCGTCAGGGAAATGGATCTTCAAGCCGATCAATCCGACCCAGTAGCCACGGATCGCCAGGTGCGCGATCAGCGCGAGGGCCACCACGTAGCACAACCCCACGCTGGTGCTGAAGCCGAACCACAGCGCATAAGCGTAGACGCCCTCGGTGTGCACGGTGCTGCCGGCCCACGCATCGAAGATACGCCCCGGAACGGCCAGCAGTGCGAACGCCAGAAGGCCGGAAATGAAGAGTTCGAGTTCGTCGGTGCGTTCGCGCAACCGGGCGAAGCGGCCGGCGTGATCGGACACCTCGGCAGAGGCGTCGGGGGTGCTGCCGGGTTCAAGCGCTTCGCTCACAGTCCGGTCATCCTTGGGTGTCGCCGGAGTATACGGCTGCCCGGACACCAACCAAGGGGCCCGCATACGACAACGCCGGCCTCAAGGCCGGCGCTGTTGAACCGCGTCCACGTACCGCGCGGGGGTCAGCGGTACTGGCGCTCGCAGCGGCGTTCGACCACGCGGTCGCCGTTGTTCTGCTGGCTGCGGCCCTGGATGTTGCGGCCCGCAGCGCCACCAGCGACCGCACCGGCCACCGTGGCCAGCTTCTTGCCGTTGCCACCGCCGACCTGGTTGCCCAGCAGGCCACCTACCACCGCACCGGTAGCGGTACCGGCAATACGGTTCGGATCGCGGCTGTTGCGCTGCACTTCCACGTTCTTGCAGACCACCTTGCTGCCGTCATTGAAACGGCGGCCTTCGTCCTTCGGACCGTAGTTCTGGGCGGCAGCGCCGAACGATGCGGCGACAAGCGCGCCCATGCACAACACACGTTGGATATTCTTCACGGTCTTCTCCTTACTCGCAGGACATGGGGTGAGTGTCCGCCCCAAGGCTGCAATGGGTGGTGAAATCATGTCCACGGCGCGTCAACGTGCCGCTCTGCGTTCAGGCAGCAGCCACCCAGCGACGCCGCGCGCGCCAGGCCTCCTCCTCTCTACTTCGGCATCGCGCGCGGCGCATCGATGAATCCGGTCACCGCCGCGATGGTCGCCGCCGGCGCCTCTTCCATCAGCCAATGCCCTGCCCCGGGGATGACCACCCCGGTGACATCCACCGCTGCGTTGCGCATCACCACCGCCTCGTTGGCGCCGAAGGATTTTTCCCCGCCGATGGCCAGTACCGGCATCGTCAACCGGTCGGCAACCACGCGCGCGTTGTCCTGGCCATCCTGGCGGAACGCATGGAACTGGGCGAAGGCGGACTTCATCGCGCCGGACGTGCGTACAGCGTGGCGTAGTGCGCGCGCGACGGCTCGTCCATGCGGCTCGGGTCGCCGGCGAACTCGTTCCAGAAGCGGTCCAGATAGATCCGCTCGCGACCGGCGACCAGACGCTCCATGTCCGCACCGCCGAAATCAAAGTGCCATAGCAACGGGTTACGGACGATGTCGTCCCACGGCGGAATGCCGGGCACCGGCGCATCCATTACCACCAGCGCACGGGTCAACTGCGGATAGCGCGCCGCATACGCGAAGGCCACCATGGTGCCGATGTCGTGCCCCACCACCGTGGCCTGCTCGATCCCGAGCGAGGCCAATACCGCGCGTACGTCGCCGGCCTGGGTGCGCTTGTCGTACCCGCCGGCCGGGTGCGAGGACAGCCCCATCCCGCGCAGGTCCGGCACCACCACCGTATGCCGGGCGGCGAGCGCGGCGGCCAGCGGCGCCCACATGTCACCGGTATCGCCAAACCCGTGCAGCAGCACCACGGCCGGCCCCTTGCCACCGACCCGGACATGCAGCGTGGCATCGCCGACGGCTACCTCCTGGGTGCGGAATCCTGCGGGGAAGGGTTTGACCTGGGCGAAGGCCGGGGCGCTGAGGACGAGCGCGAAGGCAACGGCAATGAGGTGCCTGAGCATGGTGGGCATCCGGTTGTGGTGCGGAGAGGCCCTGCGGCCCGGGTGGTCACGCTGACAACGCACGAACGGCTTGCAGGCGGACACTACCGCGAAAATGACGGCCGCGCTGCTACCGTCATGCCGGACCTGATCAAGGATGCCCCGGCATGCCCAGCACCCCGCACGCAGCCGCCCCGCTGCGCCCCCCCTGCCTGGTGCTGGAA
>NZ_JBFULB010000076.1:0-14665 GCF_056400545.1 Stenotrophomonas sp. P5_A8
GCTTTGTTCCGCGACAACAGCAAGGAAGAGGTGCGCGAAGTGCTGCGTACCGTGCGTCCGACCCTGCTGCAGTTCCATGGCGAGGAAGACGAGTCGTTCTGCCGCAGYTTCAACATGCCCTACCTGAAGGCCGTGGCGATGGGCGGCCGCGATGAGGTCAACGCGCGCCAGCTGCAACTGCGTTACCCGAGCGCGGCCGGCTTCCTGTTCGACAGCCACGCCCCCGGCGGCGGCGGCGGTACGGGCGTGGCCTTCGACTGGACCCGCCTGCCCACCGGCCTGCACCGGCCGTTCCTGCTCGCCGGCGGGATCACCCCGGACAACGTGTTCGACGCGATCGTGGCGACCCTGCCGTGGGGCGTGGACGTATCCAGCGGCATCGAGTCCGAGCCGGGCATCAAGGACGGCTACAAGATGCGCAAGTTCGTCGAGGAAGTCCGCCGCGCGGACTGCCACGAAGCTGATTGAGCCGTACCGGCCGACCTGTCGTCGGCCCGGGGGCCTTTGCCGACACCCTTTTTCCCTGCTGCGCAACGCGTAGCGGCGTTGCTATGGGCGCACCGCCAAATTTCACGTAGCATCGACAGGACATGGCGCGGCTGGGACGGCGCGTAGACGGGCACGCCGGAGCGCGCGCCCACAGGAGGCAGCCGGGGGAAAGGTCGGCCGCCATCGCAAGGAAGACATGGAATGAACGAGTTCCTCACTGTCGCGTTGACGTTCCCCACGCTGCCTTACAGCATCGTGCTGGCGTTCGCCGTGCTGTACTGGCTGCTGGCCGCGTGCGGCATGGTCGATGACGCCATCGCCCACGACGGCATGGACCTGCACCTGGGCGATGACGGCCTGCACGGTATCTCCGGCATGTTTTCGCGGCTCGGCCTGGGCGGCGCGCCGGTGATGCTGGTGATCGCGCTGCTGGCCTTCTTCGGGTGGACCGCCACCTATTTCGTGCATCTGTTCCTGCTGCAGTCATTGCCGACGCCGTTGCGGTGGCTGGCGGGCAGCGTTACCGCCGTACTTGCGCTGATTCCCGCCGTGCCGCTCAGCGTGATCGTGCTGCGCCCGATCCGACGCCTGCTGCTGCGCCTGCGCCCGGTCGCGCAGGCCTCGCTGCTGGGTCGTGTCGGCGTGGTTGCCTCGCCGCAGGTCACTGCCGGCAGCGGCTACGCCAACGTCGATGACGGCGGCGCCGGCCTCATCCTGCAGGTGCGTTCGCGTGAGGGCGCCACCCTGGTGCGCGGCGAGCGCGTGGTGCTGCTGGACTACGTGGCCGAACACAACCATTACCTGGTGGTGCGTGAAAACGACCACCCCGCGCTTTCCATCCAAGACAGCCTGATCCCGGGCGATAAGGAGATCCACCGATGAGTTTTGCGACCTTGGCCCCGTTCGTGATCGGGGTCGGCATCCTGCTGGTCCTCCTGCTTGGCCTCGCCGGGCTGTTCAAGGCGTTCTATCGCAAGGTGGACCAGGGCGTGGCCCTGATCGTCAACGACATGAGTTCCCAGCCGAAGGTGCACTTCACCGGTGCGCTGATCATCCCGGTGTTGTACCGCGCCGAGCTGATGCGGATCAGCCTGATCACCCTGCAGATCGACCGCCGTGGCAAGGAAGGCCTGATCTGCCGCGACAACATGCGCGCCGACATCGCCGTGGCCTTCTACCTGCGCGTCAACGAAACCCAGGCCGACGTGCTGCGCGTGGCCAAGGCCATCGGCGCCGATCGCGCCTCGGACAAGCACGCGGTCGATGAGCTGTTCAACGCCAAGTTCTCCGAAGCGCTGAAGACGGTCGGCAAGAAATTCGAGTTCACCGAACTGTTCGAGAAGCGCCAGGAATTCCGCGACGAGATCATCGCGGTGATCGGCAACGACCTCAACGGCTACGCGCTGGAAGACGTGGCCATCGATTACCTGGAGCAGACCCCGAAGCTGCTGCTGGACCAGAACAACATCCTCGACGCCCAGGGCATCCGCAAGATCACCGAACTCACCGCCACCCACAACGTGGTGACCAACGAGCTCGAACAGAACGAAAAGCTGGCCATCACCAAGAAGAACGTCGAGGCGCGCGAAGCGCTGCTGGCGCTGGAGCGCCAGCAGGCCGAGGCCGAAGCACGGCAGAAGCGCGAGATCGATACCATCCGCGCCCGCGAGGAAGCCGAGACCGCCAAGGTCCAGGAAGAACAGCGCCAGCTGTCCGAACAGGCCCGCATCGAAGCGCAGGAAGTGATCGAAATCCGCGAGCAGAACCGCATGCGTGAAGTCGAAGTGGCCGAGCAGAACCGCCAGCGCGCGGTGGCCATCGAATCCGAGCGGGTCGAGCGCGCGCGTCAGCTGGAGCAGGTCACCACCCAGCGCGAAGTGCAGCTGCAGGGCGTGGAGCGCGACAAGGTGGTCGAGTCCGGCAAGATGGACGTGGCCAACATCACCCGCGAGCGCATCGCCATCGACAAGACCGTGGCGCAGGAAGAAGAGCGCATCAAGGAAGTGCGTGAAGTTTCCGAGGCCGACCGCCAGAAGCAGGTGCTGATCCTTGAAGCCGAAGGCAAGGCCCAGGAACTGCTGGTGCGCCAGGTCAAGGAAGCGCAGGCCGGCGAGACCGCGGCCAAGCACCGCGCGGTGGAAATCACCACGCTGGCCCAGGCCGAGCACGAGGCGGCCGGCAAGCAGGCCGAAGCCAAGCGCCTGCTGGCCGATGGTACCCGCGCCGAACAGGCCGCCCCCGGACTGGCCGAGGCACAGGTGCGCGAAGCGTCGGCACTGGCCATCGAAAAGGTCGGCATCGCCGAGGCCCGCGTGATCGAAGCCAAGGCCGATGCCAACCTCAAGCAGGGCACCAACGAGGCCCGCGTGCTCGCCGAGAACCTGCAGGCCCAGGCCCAGGGTGAAGAGCAGATGGGCCGCGCCCGTGCCAGCGCGACCGAGTCGCTCGGTGGCGCCGAAGCCGGCGTGGTGCAGAAGAAGCTGCTCGCCGAGGCCGAGGGCCTGGTCCGCAAGTTCGAGGCGATCGCCTCGCTCAGCGACACCGCGCGCGGTCATGAAGAGTTCCGCATGATGCTCGACAACAGCCTCACCCAGGCCCTGGCGTCCATCGAAGCCGGCAAGGAAGTCTCGCGCGAAAACGCCGGCGTCATCGCCAGCGCGCTGCGCAATGCCGACATCGACCTGGTCGGCGGCGACGGCGGCATGTTCGAGAACCTGATCAAGGCCGTCTCGCTGGGCAAGTCCATCGAAGGCCTGGCCGGCAAGAGCCCGATCGTGCAGGACCTGATGCAGCGCTACCTCGGCGTGACCCCGCGCGAACAAGCGCCGCGGCAGATCCCTGAAGAGGTGGTCGACGCGACGCCCACGGTCGTGACCGCAGACGTGGTCGAAACCCGCTGAGTCAGCGGTATCGGAGCGCCGCCCGAGAAGGCGCGCTCCGCCCCCGGCGGTGGCGTTGATGCCGCCGCCACGCCATCCCCGGCCGGCTCGCCCGGCCGGTTGTCCGTGAGCCGGAAGGAAGCCGATGTCCGATACCGCCAACCGTCCCGAGCCGTCCGTGCCGGACGCCACCGCCAGCGTCGACCAGGCCGTCGCCCAAGGCGGCGCCTATGAAGTGCTGCGCCGCCGCCTGGACGAGCAGGGTAGCCGCCTGCGCACGGTCGCCGATGCCCTGAACCGGCAGCGCCTGGCCGAGTTCGGCGACAGCCGGCTGGAGGTCACCGGGCGCTTCCGCATCCGCAGCGAGAACAACTGCGTCGGCCGCGACATCGTCCAGGTCGGCCCGGACCTGCTGCTGTTCGGCTACAACGTCTTCATCGGCCTCAAGACCCAGACCCGGGTCGAGGACGTGTTCGGGCTGTACCGGCTGGTGCAGGCCAACGACGGCTACGACGTCGTACCGGTGGAGGCCAAGGGCAGTTTCCTGGCCCAGCCCGGCTTCGTGCACGATTTCGGCGAGCTCTACGCCTACTACAAGCACGCGCGCCTGCTGCAGCTGATCGTGATCGGCGACAAGCTGCTCGCTGCCTTCCAGATCGGCGAACGCAGCAGCGACGTACGCGTATTCCGCTGGGCGCTGGCCCGCGATGGCGAATTGACCTACCTCGATGCCCGTGGCGAGCGCGATATCGCGCTGCCGCCACCGTTCGATTTCGAGTGGAGCCGCGCCACCCGCGACATGGCCGTCACCGGTCGCCACGCGCATCTGAACATCCTCGACACCCTCTTCGTGGAAACCACCGGTGGCGACCTGACGATCAAGGTCGAGAACAACACCGAAAGCGGGCAGGGCGTCTACAGCGAACCGGTCGAGGACAGCACCCAGTCGCTGGACGATGCCCAGTTCGAATTCGCCCGGGTCGGGTCACTGATCCTGCTCAAGGTATTGCCGTACCGCGAGACCGTATGGCGCGGCCTGATCTACAACACCCTCACCGGCAACATCACCCGCAACGATGCCATCGTGCAGGCCTGCGTGCAGCTGCCTGAAGACCACGGCATCATCTTCCCCGGCGGCTATTACCTGCAGAACGGCGAGCACAAGGCCTTCGACGCGGCGATGGACGGCATGCAGTTCAAGCGTGCCATCCGCTCGCCCAACGGCGAGGACGTGCTGTACATCTTCTACGAGCGCGAAGGCGGCCGCTCGGCGTTGTTCGTCTACAACACCATCCAGCGCGTGCTGCAGAACCCGGTGTTCGGTCACGGCTACGCGTTCATGCACGATGGGCGCATGGTGCTGTTCCACGCCGAGGGCAGCGAGCCCACCCGCATCCACGCCATGCAGGTCTGGCAGACGCCCTTCAGCAGCGATGAGTTCGCCGCCAGCCGGCCGCCCGGCAATACCTTCATGGGCCGCATCGGCAATGCCGAACTGGTGCGCGGCATCTCCAATCTCTTCGACCTGGCCCGGACCATCGAGGGCGGGGACGCCTCGGTGCAGCGCTACCAGCGCCTGGTGCAGGACACCCGCCGCCTGTTCGATGCCCACCATTGGCTGGACGATGAACAGTGCAGCGGCGCCGCCAGCCTGCTGCGCGACGTCAGCAGCACCGGCGAGTCGGTGCTGGACGAGTACGAAAAGGTGCAGTCGATCCGTGCGCAGTCCGCGCAGGCCATGGCCCAGGCGCAGAGTGCGCAGAAGGCCCTGCTCGCGCGCCTGCAGCCGGAGAACTGGACGCAGGTGCAGGCCTTCGTCGAGGCGCTCAACGCGATCTCGGCCCAACGCGGCCACCTGCTTACCATCCGCGATTACCGCTACATCGACACCGACCTGATCGATGCGATGACCGCCGGCCTGCAGCAGGCCCAGGACAGCATCGGGGCGGCCACCGGGGAGTTCCTCGCCGGCGACGCCGCGCTGGCGCCGCTGGGCGAACGCCTGCAGGTGCTGGACGCGGCCGCGCAAGAGGCTGAGAGCGCGCGCGTACTGGATGAGCAGCTGGCCGGGCTGCGCGCGATGTCGGCCGACCTGGACATGCTGTCCGAGCTGATGGCCGGCCTGAAGGTCGATGACGCCACCGCACGCACCCGCGTGGTCGAGGCGATCTCGGCAATCTACGCACGCCTCAACCAGACCCGTGCACGTGCCGAGCAACGCCGCCGCAGCCTCGGCTCGGCCGAAGCGGTGGCGCAGTTCGCCGCGCAGTTCGCGCTGTTCTCCCAGGCCATCACCAGTGCCCTGGCGATGGCCACCGATCCGGAGCGTGCCGACGAGCAGATGTCGCGCCTGCTGGTCCAGCTGGAGGAGCTGGAAAGCCAGTTCGGTGAGCATGAGCAGTTCCTCGGCGACATCCTGGCCAAACGCGAAGAACTGATCGAGGCCTTCGAAGCGCACAAGCAGGCGTTGCAGGACGAACGCCAGCGCAAGGCGCGCTCGGTGCTGGACGCGGCCAACCGCATCCTCGACGGGCTGGCCAAACGCACCGAGCGCTTCGCCACCACCGACGAGCTCAACGCGTTCTTTGCCGGCGATCCGCTGATCCTCAAGCTGCGTGAACTGGCCGAGCGCCTGCGCAGCCTGCGCGACAGCGTCAAGGCCGACGACATCGAGTCGCGCCTGAAGGGTGTGCGCGACCAGGCCGTGCGCGCGCTGCGCGACCGCAGCGATCTGTTCGAAGCCGGTGGCAACGTGGTGCGGCTGGGCCCGCGCCATCGTTTCAGCGTCAACACCCAGGCCCTGGACCTGACCATCCTGCCGCGCGGCGACGAACTGGCCATCCACCTGACCGGCACCGATTTCCTGGAGACCCTGCACGACCCGGAACTGGCCGAACTCAAGCCGTACTGGCAGCTCAGCCTGGATTCGGAATCGGCCACGCTGTACCGCGGCGAGTACCTGGCCGGCAGCGTGTTGCGCGCGGCGATGGAGGGGCGCGAGGGGCTGGACCTGGCCACGCTGCAGCACAGCGCGGCCGAGCCGGACGCGCTGGACCGCAGCGTGCGTGATTTCGCCGCACCGCGTTATCGGGAAGGCTACGAACGCGGTATCCACGACCACGATGCCGCCACCATCCTGCGCGCGCTGCTGCCCCTGCAGCAGGCGGCGGGGACCTTGCGGCATGCCCCACGCGTGCGCGCACTGGCGATGCTGTTCTGGGCGGCGCAGCAGCGTCGCGAGGACGTGGCGCAGTGGCCGGCACGGCAGGCCGGCGCAGACGCGATCGCACGCCTGTTCGGGTCCGATGAAGGCCAGCTCGCCTTGCGTGCGGAGATGGCCCACGCGTTGGCCGCGTTCAATGATGAGCAGAGCTTGCCGTTCAACGCTGCCGAGCACCTCGCCGCGGCGGCGTACCTGGGCGATGAACTGTCTGCCGGCGAGCCGGTCTTTGCCAGCAGCCGTTACGCGCTGGCGTTGCTGGACGCGCTCGGGCAGCAGCTGCAGGCCGCGGGCCAACGCGAAAGCGTGGAGCGCGCGCTGCAGCGCGAGCAGGATGGGCTGACCACGCGCTGGGCCTTGGCCGGGCAGTKGCTGCGCGCGCTGTGCCGCACTGCGGCCTTCACCGACCATGCCGGCTACGCCGACGAAGCGGCAGCACTGCTGCTGGTCCAGCGGGCACTGCGCACCCGCGCCAGCGAGACGGCCCTGCTGGTCAGCGTTGACGGGCTGCTGGGCGAGCATCCGCGCATCGTGCAGGGGCGCATGAACCTGTCGCTGGATGACTTCCTGGCCCGCCTGCAGCACCACAACGACGTGTTCGTCCCGGCGTTCCACGCCTACCAGGCGGTACGCCAGCGCATCGTCGCGCGCGAACGAGATACCCTGCGCCTGTCCGAGTTCAAGGCACGGCCGTTGTCTTCGTTCGTGCGCAACAAGCTCATCAACGATGTCTACCTGGGCGTGATCGGCGACAACCTGGCCAAGCAGATGGGCACGGTCGGGGAGAACAAGCGCAGCGACCTGATGGGGCTGCTGATGATGATCTCCCCGCCGGGCTACGGCAAAACCACGCTGATGGAATACGTGGCGCACCGGCTTGGCCTGGTCTTCATGAAGATCAACGGGCCGGCGCTCGGCCACGAGGTACGCTCGCTGGACCCGGCGCAGGCGCCGGACGCCACCTCGCGGCAGGAACTGGAAAAGCTCAACCTGGCGCTGGAGATGGGCAACAACACCATGCTGTATGTCGATGACATCCAGCACACCCACCCGGAGTTCCTGCAGAAGTTCATTTCACTGTGCGACGGCACCCGCCGCATCGAGGGCGTGTGGCGCGGGCGTACCCGGACCTACGACATGCGCGGCAAGAAGTTCTGCGTGGTCATGGCCGGCAACCCGTATACCGAGTCCGGCGAGGTGTTCAAGATTCCAGACATGCTCGCCAACCGCGCCGATATCTACAACCTTGGCGATGTGCTCGGCGGCATGGAAGATGCCTTCACCCTGAGCTACATCGAAAACAGCCTGACCTCCAATCCGGTGCTGGCGCCGCTGGCCACTCGCGACATGGCCGACCTGTACCTGCTGGTCGAACGTGCGATGGGCAAGGAGCTATCCACCAACGCGCTGAGCCATGCCTACAGTGGCGCGGAGGTCAATGAGATCGTGGCCACGTTGCAGCGCATGCTGCGCGTGCGCGACGTGGTCTACCGGGTCAACCAGCGGTACATCGCCAGCGCCGCGCAGGACGACCGCTACCGCACGGAACCGCCGTTCCGGCTGCAGGGCAGCTACCGCAACATGAACAAGCTGTCGGAAAAGATCTCCCCGGTGATGAACGAGGCCGAGCTCCAGCAGCTGGTCTCCGACCATTACCTCGGCGAAGCCCAGCTGCTCACCACCGGCGCCGAGGAGAACCTGCTCAAGCTGGCTGAACTGCGCGGCCTGCTGCAGGGGGAGGAACTGGCGCGCTGGCAGCAGATCAAGCGCGATTTCCTGCGCAACAAGGCCATGGGCGCCGGCGACAGCGATGTCGGGGGACGCATGGTGGCGCAGCTGGCCGACATCGCCAGCGCGCTGCAGTTGCCGCCGCCGGCGCCGCAGGCCGAGGTGGAACCGGCGCCCTGGCCAGCCTTGCTGTCGGCGCTGGAACGGCTGTCAGTCGCGCGCGCAGAACCGGTCGCTGCCGCGTCACCCACCCCCGCGCCGCCGCTGGCCGAACCGCTCGCCGATGGCCTGCAGGCCGGGTTGGCACCGCTGCTGCAGCTGCTTGGGCAATCGCACCAACAGCAGGTGCGCACCGGCGAGACGCTGGCCCTGTTGGCCGGCTGGGTGCGCCAGCAGATGGACGCCGAGCCGGCACCGCGCCAGCGGCTGCGACCGCGCCGGGCCAGCACGCCGGAAGAGCGCGCGCTGGATGAAGCCTTGATGCGCCACTTCTACGGCGAATCGGCGGTGCCGCCGCGCGACGACACCTCGGTGGATGACGCCCACGCATGACCGTGCCCTTGCCCGCGCCCGCGCAGCTCGATGGCGACACCCGGACGGTGGCGGCATTGGCGGCGTATGCGCAGCCGCTGCTCGATGCCATCGCACGGCATGCGCAGGGGCAGGGCAGCGGTAGCGAGGACGGCAGCGCCGCTGGATTGATCGAGGTGCTGGCGCGGATCGCGCTGGCGCTGCAATCGGCCGATCCGGCGCAGCTGCGTCGCCGGGCCGGCTGGTGGGGACGGCTGCTGGGTCGCGACGTTGAGCGCCAGCGCGATGCCGATGCGCTGCAACCGCAGCTGGGCGTGCTGCTGGTGCAGGCCGAAGACCGCGCACGTGCGCTGCAGGCCCGCGCCATGCAGCGCCAGAGCGCGATCGCGGCCGCCGAACAGGCCGCCGTCGCGCTGGAGCACTGGATCGACGCTGGCAGCCTGCAGTTGCCCAGCCTGCCCGATACCGAACAGCACGCCGTGTTCGCCCAGCGCCTGGATCACCTGCGCCGGCTGGCGGCACTGCAGCGCAGCGAAGGGGGGCAATGGCAGCTGCTGCAGGCGCAGGACGACGCGCTGCTGGCGCGCTTCCGGCGCATCGCCGATGTGCTGCTGCCGGCGTGGAGACAAGCCGCCCTGGCGCGGCAGGCGCAGGATCAGACCCGGCACAACCAGCAGGCCGCGGCGCTGCAGGCGCAGATCGCCGCCGAGGTCGCCTCGGCGCAGGCTAGACTCCGATGAACCCCCTGTTCTTACCGGTGTGCCACCGACGGCCGCCGCCCAGCATGGAGATCCACCGATGACCCAGGACCCGCAGGACACCCAGGCGCTGTCTGTCACCCCCGTCGATGCGCTGGACGATGCCGCGCTGCAGGCGCTCGGCCTGGGTCGTGACGACCTGCCGAAGATCGACGCGATCGGCCGTGGCCTGGAAGATATCCGTCCCGGCAACCTGCAGGTATTCGGTCGCGATGCGGCCGCCAAGACCGCCGCGTTTTCCAGCCAGCTGCTCGACCAGGTGCGCAACCGCGACCTGGATGCCAGCGGCGACAAGCTGGGCGAGGTGGTGCGCATTGCGCGTTCGCTCAAGCTCGATGGCCTGGCCGAACGCTCGAAGGTGCCGGTGATCGGCGGGCTGATCGACAAGCTGCGCGCCTCCAAGGGCGAGCTGGTGCAGAAGTTCAGCGATACCAATCGCCAGATCGAGCAGCTGATGGGTGATGTGGGCAGCCAGCAGACCCTGATGGCGCAGCGCGTGGGCGAGTTCGACCGAATGCACGACATCGTGCGCGAGGAGCGCCACGCGCTGGGCCTGCACATCGCCGCCGGCAAGCGTCGGATCAGCGAGCTGCGCAGCGAGCAGCAGGCCACGCTCGGCCAGGACGATCCGCAGGTGCGCATCCGCCAGGGCGAACTGGACAACGCAATCCGCCTGCTCGACAAGCGCATCGGCGATCTGGTGGTGATGCAGCACGCGGCCGATCAATCGTTGCCGATGATCCGCCTGATCCAGGCCAACGCCATCCTGCTGATCGAGAAGTTCAACACGGTCCGTGACATCACCATCCCGTCGTGGAAGCGCCAGTTCGCGATCCAGCTGTCGCTGAGCGAGCAGAAGAGCGCGGTGGCGCTGTCCAATGCCATCGACGATGCCACCAACGACCTGATGCGCCGCAACGCCGACCTGCTGCGCCAGACCACAGTGGACACCGCCAAGGCCAACCAGCGTGCGGTGATCGACGTGGCCACGCTGCGCCACGTGCACGAGCAGCTGATCGCCACGGTCGAAGAGGTGCGCAGCATCCACCGCGACGGCATGCAGCAGCGCCAGCAGGCCGAAGTCGAACTCGCGCGCCTCCGCGAAGACGTGCAACAGCGCCTGGCCGCCCCGACCGCCGGCTGACGCCCGCCGCGCACTGCGGTAGAGCCACGCCATGCGTGGCTGCTCTCTGTGCAGCAGCATGGCCCTTCAGGAAAACGCGCCACGCGCCGCCCGGCATCCCCGCATGGCGTGGATCTACGGTCGGCAATCGCGGGCTCGCGTCAGCCGCGCGCCAATTGCGCGGCCAGCCACTCGGCCAATGCATCCACCCGCGGATCCGGTGCACCCTCCGGTGTCGCCAGCACCCAGAACCCGCCGGTGGCGCCAAACCCCCACGGCGCCAGCAGGCGTCCGGCAGCCAGCTCGTCGGCCACCAACGGCTCCGGCGCAATCGCCACGCCCAGCCCGGCGACCGCCGCCTCCAGCAGGTAATACAGGTGGTCAAAGCTAGTGCCCAGCTGCAACCGGGCTGGGTCCACCCCGTGTGCGTCCGCCCAGGCCGGCCACGCCTGCGGCCGCGAGGTGGTGTGCAGCAACGGCTCGCCGAGCAGTGCAGAGGGCGGGTGCTGACGCAGCCGTGCCGCCGCCGGGTGCTGCGGGCTGACCACCACCCCGACCCGTTCCGGGGCCAGCTCACGCACCTGCCACCGCCGCGGCCACGGCGGCTGGGCCAGCAGCAGTACCGCGTCCAGGGCCTGTTGTGCATCGGTGAAACTGCCGTCCTGGGCCGACCAATGCAGCGCCAGCTGGGGCAGGTCGGCCTGCAGCGTCTGCAGGCGGGGAATCATCCAGCGCGCCAGGATGCTGCCGCTGCACCCCAGCACCAGCGCCTCGGGGCGTTGCTGGCGCTGCAGCACCGTGACCGCCTCGCGGATCTGTCCGAAAGCCCCCGCACAGGCCGCCTGCAGGATGTCGCCGGCGCGGGTCAGGCGCAGGCCGCGGCCGTCGCGCTCGAACAGGGCCACGCCCAGGTGATCCTCCAGCAGGCGCAGTTGTCGGCTGATCGCGCCATGGGTGACGTGCAGGGCTTCGGCGGCGCGGCCGACCCCGCCCAGGCGGGCGGCCGCTTCAAAGCTGCGCAGGGCGTTGAGCGGCGGCAGGGGGCTGTCGGTCATGTGAGTTTTCCTGACAGGTTGTCGGAGATATTATCGATATTCCTGTCATGACAGGTGCGTTAAATTGGCAGCCTGTCTCCACCGGCTGTCGCGACATGTCCGCATCCCCCATCGTTGATTTCCACGCCTACCCCGACGCCCAGGGCCATTTCGGCCGCTACGGCGGCAGTTTCGTCGCCGAAACGCTGATCGGGCCGCTGCAGGAGCTGGCTGCCGCCTACGACCAGGCGCGCCGCGATCCGGCCTTCATCGCCGCCTACGACAAGGACCTCACCCACTACGTGGGCCGGCCCAGCCCGATCTACCACGCCGAACGCCTCAGCAAACAGGTCGGCGGCGCGCAGATCCTGCTCAAGCGCGAAGACCTGAACCACACCGGCGCGCACAAGATCAACAACACCATCGGCCAGGCCCTGCTGGCCGCGCGGATGGGCAAGACCCGGATCATCGCCGAGACCGGCGCCGGCCAGCACGGCGTGGCCAGCGCGACCGTGGCCGCGCGGCTGGGCCTGGAATGCGTGGTGTACATGGGCGCCACCGACATCGAGCGGCAGAAGATCAACGTCTACCGCATGAAGCTGCTCGGCGCGACGGTGGTGCCGGTGACCTCCGGCTCGGCCACGCTCAAGGACGCGCTCAATGAAGCGATGCGCGACTGGGTCACCAACGTCCGCGACACCTTCTACATCATCGGTACCGTGGCCGGCCCGGACCCGTACCCGCGCATGGTCCGTGACTTCAACGCCATCGTCGGCCGTGAAGCCCGGGCGCAGATGTTCACCGATTACGGCCGCCTGCCCGACGCGATCACCGCCTGCGTCGGCGGCGGCAGCAACGCGATCGGCCTGTTCCATGCCTTCCTCAACGATCGCCAGGTGCGCATCGTCGGCGCTGAAGCGGCCGGTGATGGCATCGACACTGGTCGCCACGCCGCGTCCATCGCCGCCGGTCGCCCCGGCGTGCTGCACGGCAACCGTACGTATGTGATCTGCGACGATGACGGGCAGATCACCGAGACCCATTCGGTCTCGGCCGGCCTGGATTACCCTGGCGTCGGCCCGGAGCACGCGTTTTTGGCTGACGCCGGCCGGGCCGAGTATGTCGGCATCACCGACGACGAAGCCCTGGCCGCCTTCCACCAGCTGGCGCACAGCGAAGGCATCCTGGCTGCGCTGGAATCCAGCCATGCGGTGGCGCAGGCGATCAAGCTGGCGCGCGAACTGCCCCGCGACAAGCTGGTGCTGTGCAACCTGTCCGGTCGCGGTGACAAGGACGTGCATACCATCGCCGCCCGCGAGGGCTTGATGCTGTGAACCCACTGCTGCGCCAGGGAAGTGCGCTGCTGATCGTGGTCGGCCTGACTGCCTGCACCCCGCCGGATCCGCCGCTGCTGCCCGCCGCGCCGTCGGCCCCGGCGGCGATTGCACCGGCGCAGGTGCCGGCCAGCAACGACGATGACATCGCCAACCGCCCGATCGAAGACGATCCCGAGCCCGCGCCCACAGCGACCGACAACGACGCCGCACCCGCGGTGGTCTCGGTAGCGCTGGACCATGCCGGCGACGTGGTGATCGGGCAGCGTTTCAGCGCCGAGGATGCCGATGCGCAATGGCATTCGGCGGGCCTGAGCGAGGGCGGCCAGCTCGGCAGCTGCGAGTACTACGAGCGCGGCAGCCTGCCCGAAGGCGTGTCGATGATGGTCGATGACGGGCATGTGGCGCGCTTCGACCTGGCCCTGCTCGACGGTTCGGACGAGACCATCACCCAGCCTGGTCCGTTCGGGCTGCGCCTGGGCATGTCGCGTGCCGAAGCGCTCAAGCGCTTGCCCAGGGGCAGCACCGCGCAGCCGCACGCTTACGATCCTGAAACCGGCGAGTACCTCACCTGGCAGGACCCCGGTTCGGATCTTGCGATCCGGCTGGAGATCGTCGACGGGGTGATTTCGAAGTTGTACTGGGGCGCCAGCGGCGCCGTTGAACTGATTGAAGGATGTGCCTGAAATGTCCGTGGACCGTATCGATGCCTGTTTCGCCCGCCTGCGCGCCTCCGGCCGCAAGGCGCTGATTCCTTTCATCACCGCGGGCGACCCGGGCCTGGAGGCCACCGTGCCGGTGATGCATGCGCTGGCCGCCGCCGGCGCCGACGTGATCGAACTCGGCGTGCCGTTTTCCGACCCCATGGCCGATGGCCCCACCATCCAGCGCAGCTCCGAGCGCGCGCTGGCGCGCGGGGCAGGGCTGCGTTACGTGCTGGAAACCGTGGCCGCCTTCCGCCGCGACGACACCACCACCCCGGTGGTGCTGATGGGCTACCTGAATCCGGTCGAGATCCACGGCACCGCGCGCTTCGCGCAGACCGCGATCGCCGCCGGCGTGGATGGCGTGCTGCTGGTCGACCTGCCGCCGGAAGAGGCCGCTGAAACCCGTGAGATCTTCACCGCCGCCGGCCTGGCGCTGATCCTGCTGGCCTCGCCGACCACCGCCGATGCGCGGCTGGACAGCTTGTCCGCAATGGCCCAGGGCTACCTTTACTACGTCAGCTTCGCCGGGGTGACCGGTGCGTCCGACCGTCTGGACAGCAGCGCCGCCAGCGCCCGCCTGCGCGACCTGCGCAGCCGCTCGCAGGTACCGGTGGTGGCCGGCTTCGGCATCAAGGATGCGGCCAGCGCCGCGGCCATGGCCGTCGAAGCCGACGGCGTCGTAGTAGGCAGCGCCCTGGTAGCCGCACTTGCCGAAGGTGCCGATGCAGGTGCTGCCGCACAGACCGCACAGTCCTTCCTCGCGCCGCTGCGTGCTGCGCTCGACCAAGCCTGATCAAGCGGCGCCCTCGATCTCCGATCCGCATACGTGAAACTGTGCAGAGGCAGGCGGGCAGCCGCGCCC
>NZ_JBFULB010000077.1:0-14651 GCF_056400545.1 Stenotrophomonas sp. P5_A8
GCTGCGCTCGTTGTCGTACAGCGCGCGCAGCGTGCCCAGCGGCGCGCGGTTGACCCGTGCCAGCACGTAGCCGGAATAAGCCTGGTTGGCGAACTTGAGGTTCTCGCGACGGTCTTCGCCGTAGAACTGGTTGCCGCCGGACAGCAGGTCTTCGCTCAGGCGGTTGAGCGCCTTCTGCAGCACGTTGTCGGGCACCGCGAAACCGGCGTCCTTGGCGTCGAGCAGGAACTCGGCGATGTACGGGGTCAGCCACGGATTGACGTAGCCGTCGTCGCCCCACATCGAGAAGTTGCCGTTGGCCACCTGCATCGAGGCCAGCCGGCCGAACGCGCCTTCCATGCGTTCGCGCCGGGCCTTGGCATCCAGCCCGTCGGCACCGAGCATCGCCGAGGTCGCCTCGTCCAGCATCAGCGCGGCATAGCCCTTGCTGGTGGTCTGCTCGGCGCAGCCGTAGGGGTACTTCAACGCGCCGTTGAGCGCGCTGGCGAAGGGAATCGGCGGCAGCGCGCTGACCAGCATGCGCGCGGTCACCGAGTCGTCCATCAGGCCATCGGCCAGGCCGGTGCCCATCTCCACCGCCGCCAGCGGATCCAGCGTGCGGGTCTGCGCGCGCAGCACCTGCGGCCAGGCCGCACGCACCGGCAGGTCMTAGCGGCGGTCCACCTTGAAGCCGTTGCCGTCCACCCGCACCCGCACCTTGGCCACGGTGTAGCCCTCGCGCGCGGTCAGCGGGAAGCTCAGCGTGGTCTTGGCGTCGGCCTTGAGCTGCAGCGTGCGGCTGGGTTCGCCCAGGGTGAGCGGACCGATGCCATCGACCTGCACCTTGAACTCGCCCGGCTTGCCGGTGAAGTTCTGCACGTCCAGGGTGACCGTGCTGCGATCGCCCGGCGCCATCACCCGCGGCATGCTGGCTTCGGCCAGGATCGGCGCGCGCACGATGGTCTCCATGTCGCGCTTGCCGTACTGGTCATCGGAATACACCAGCGCGGAGATGCGCAGCGTGCCGTTGAAGTCCGGCACCTTCAGCGCAATCCGCGCGATGCCCTTGGCATCGAGCTTCACCGGGCCGGAGAACAGGTCCACGGTCTGCACCCGCGCGGTCGGACGCTTGGCCTGCGGCATCGCCGCCAGCGCCATGTCGCCACCGAACTTGAGCTTGCCGCTGCTGCCGTCGAAGCTTTCGATCACCCGGCTGTAGATGTCGTAGGCATCCACGCCCAGCCGTCGCTGCGCGAAGAAGTGGCCGGCCGCATCGGGCACCGGGAAGCGGGTGATGTTGAGGATGCCCACGTCCACCGCCGAGACGGTCACATGCGCGACCTTGCCCGCCAGCTGCGGCGCACTCACCGCCACCGGCAGGGTCTGCTCGGGGCGCATCTGCTTGGGTGCGGACAAGCCGACCGCGATCTGCCGCGCCTTGCGGTCCATCGGCACGTGCACCACGCCGACCGCGCGGGCCGGGGTGATCTTGCTCGGCGCGCTGCCACCGCGGAACACCAACGCGGTGATGTAGACATCGTGGCGTTCCCACTCGGCGGTGACCGGGATGTCGAAGGTGCTGCCCGGCTTGGCGTCGATCTCCTGCACGTACAGCATCTTGTCGCTTTCCACCATCAGGATCCCCTTGCCGGCATGCGGCGGGGTGACGGTGACGCGGACCTTGTCGCCGGCCTTGTAGCCGGTCTTGTCCAGGCCCAGCTTGACCTTGTCCGGACGCGCATCCAGGCCGCGGTTGTCATCGTTCCAGCTCCAGCCGGCGCGGAACGGATAGCGGCTGGTCAACCCGGTGCCCGGGTCGAAAACGTCCAGGCGGTACTCGCCCCATTCCACCGGGAAATCGATCGCGGCGGCCGCACTGCCGGCATCGACGGTGCGGGTCTCCTTGTTCTCGAAACGGCGGGTGAAATCGTAGTCCCAGCGGTTGTCGTTGAAGGTCCAGTGGTAATCGCGCAGTTCGCGCACCAGCGTGACTTTGAGGCCCTTGGCCGGCTGCGGCTTGCCGGCCGCGTCCACCCGCATCAGTTCGAAGCGGGCGTTGCTGTTGGCATCGGCACCGTCATCGGGGTTGAACAGCGGGCGCACGCCCACCAGTGCCGGCGCCGGCCACATCACCCGCTTGAGGGTGCGGGTGACGGTACGTCCACCGGTCTCGTACACGCTGCCGGACACCACCACCGCGATCGGCGCGGTCGGCTTGACCTCGTCGGGCAGGGCCACGTCCTGGCGCAGCTTGCCGTCGGCGGGGAATTCGGTGTCGATGATGTCGCGCGCTTCGCGCGGCAGTTCCATCGTGGGGTCGCCGAAGAAATAGCCCGGCAGCGCTTCCACCGGCGACTGCTCTGCGGCCACGGCCAGGCGCGCGGTGAAGCGGTTGCCGTCGGCCGGCGCGCCATACAGGTAGGCCGCATCGGCCATCAGCTTGAGCGGTTCGCCCGGCTTGAGGGTCTTCTGCGCGCTGTCCAGGTCCAGCTTCATGCGCTCGGGCAGGAACTCCTCGATGCGCAGGGTCATGCCCTGGATGGCTTCCTTGCTGGCCGGATTGGTGCGGAATTCCACCTGCCAGCGGCCGGTCGGCGCTTCGGCCGGGATCAGCTGTTCGAAGCTCAGGTAGCCTTGGTCGCCCGGTTGCAGACGGGTCTCGCGGAAGGTCTTGCCRTCGGGCTGTTTCAGCCGCAGGAACACCGGCTGCGGCTTGACCGGCTTGCCGTCGTTGTCGCGCAGGAGGGCGGAAATGCGGACGGTCTCGCCCGGGCGGTACAGGTCACGCCCGGACCAGGCAAACACGTCGAACCAGGCGTTGTCGCGACCGGCCACGGCGAACTCGCTCAGGTCCAGCGCCGGCTGGTTGAACGGCAGCATCGAGGTATCCGCGCCGCTGCTGGCGATCAGCACGTGGCTGGCATCCAGGGTGTAGTTGAGCAGCGCATTGCCATTGCCGTCGGTGCTGCCCTTGAGCACCACCTCGCCCTTGCCATCCAGGATGCGCAGGTCGATCTTCTTCAGCGCCGCGCCACTCTGCAGCGAKGCGGTGTGTACGAACAGCTTGTCCTTGTAGGCGCGGGTGTGCAGGCCGATGTCGCTGACGGTGAAGAAGGCGGTGTCGAACTCGCTGTCGAACGAGCCGCTGCGCTTCATCACCGCAAAGTACAGGCCCGGCGCCTGCAGCTCCTTGATGTCTTGGGTAGGCAGGTAGGTCAGTACGCGCTCGTTCTGCTTGCCACCGAGCACGAAGCGGTTGACGTACACCGGCTCGGCGAGCTTGGACATCGGGGTCTTTTCGCCGTACTCGCTGTCCAGTTCCCAGCTGCCGCGACGCCCGCCGCGCTGGTACTGGCTGAAGAAGCTGGGCAGCTCCTTCTCGCGCACGCGCAGGAACTCCACGTCCACTTCCTGCACGTTCACCGACACCACCGGCAGGCCGCGGCTGTCCTTGGCCGGCAGCACGCTGCCCTGCGAGGCAAAGCCGGCAACCGGCTTGAGCTCCCCGCTGAATACCTTCTGGCGCAGTTCCTTGCCKATCCGGCTGCCGTCGGCGGCGAGCAGGTCGGCCGACACGATCAGGTTGTATTCCTTGGCCGCTTCCACGAACGGGTAGCGCAGCGTCAGGCCGTCATCGGAGAGCGTCCAGCTGCTGTCCTCGGTGCCCACCTTTTCGGCGAAGCGGACCAGTTTGTCGAAGTCCTGGGTGCCCACCAGCGGCCGCGAGAACTCCAGCGCCAGCGAGACGCCGTCGCCCTTCTGGTCGGGATAGGCCCGCACCAGGGTGAACTCGCTGATCTTGTCGGCCTTGGCCGTGATCGGCGCGCCGGACGGTGTCGGCAGCTGGCCGCTGTCGTTGCGCTTGCAGCCCCCGATACCGATGGCCAGGCCGGCGACCAGCGCCAGCCCCGCGATTCCCTTCCAGCTCCACTGCCCGATCCGACTGCGGCTAGCCATGACGTCGCTCCTTGAACAAGGCGGCCAGTATAAGGGCCGGTCCCCCCGAACGGCGGCGGCGCCCTTACCCGCACGACGACAATCCCGACGCGCAACGACAATCCCGACGCGCGGTAGTGCCGAGCCATGCTCGGCAACCGCGCGCCAGCGCGGAAMACCGGTCCGAAGCCGTTCTCCWGCCGAYCGATGCGRYTTCCCSGMGGTTTAAACGCGGGCAGSAGGCGCATGTSCGGCGTACGCCAGTCCGCCGGCGAGAGCAGCCGAGCATGGCTCGGCTCTACCGGGTACCTTCCCGCGACGGGCAGACGAGGATGGCGCCRTTGCCCGGGCAACCCRACGCGCAACGGTAGTGCCGAGCCATGCTCGGCAMCCGCGCGCCAGCGCGKCAAACCGGTCCGAAGCCKTTSTCCAGACGACCGATGCGGYTTYCCCGMGGTTKAAACGCGGGCAGGAGGCGATGTSCGGCGTACGGCCAGTCCGCCGGCAARTCCGTCGCCCAGTCCGCCGGCGAGAGCAGCCGAGCATGGCTCGGCTCTACCCGGTACCTGTCCGCGACGGGCAGACGAGCGTGGCGCCGTTGCCCCAGCAACCCGACGTGCAACGGTAGTGCCGAGCCATGCTCGGCAACCGCGCGCCAGCGCGGCAAACCGGTCCGAAGCCGTTCTCCTGCCGAYCGATGCGGTTTCCCCGMGGTTKAAACGCGGGCAGGAGGCGATGTSCGGCGTACGGCCAGTCCGCCGGCAAGCGCAGCCGAGCATGGCTCGGCTCTACCCGGCCACGTAGAGGTCCACATACTCATGCACCGGCATGGCCTCCAGCACCACCGGGTCCAGCGAGGCATCCAGGATGCGGCGCTGCTGCTGGGTCGGGAAGGTGGCGGCCAAGTGGGCGCGGAACTTGTCCTCCAGCAACGGGATGCCTTCGGCACGGCGGCGGGCGTGGCCCAGCGGGTACTCCACTTCAGCGTCCAGGCGGCTGCCGTCGTTGAACACCACCTCCAGCGCGTTGGCAATGCTGCGCTTGTCCGGGTCGAGGTAGTCGGCGGTGTAGCGCGGCTCCTCCACGCAGGTGATCCTGGCGCGCAGCGGGTCGATACGCGGGTCGGCGGCGACATCGTCCTCGTAGTCTTCGGCGACCAGCCGGCCGAAGATCAACGCGATGGCGACCATGTACTGCACGCAGTGGTCGCGATCGGCCGGATTATGCAACGGGCCGGGTTTGTCGATGATGCGCAGGCATGCCTGCTGGGTGCGCAGGGTGATCTGCGCGATGTCCTCGCTGCGTTTGCCGGCCGCGCGCATCCGCGCGTTCAGCTGCATCGCCGCTTCCACCGCGGTCTGCCCGTGGAACTCGGCCGGGTAGCTGATCTTGAACAGCACGTTCTCCATTACGTAGCTGCCATACGCGCGCTGGAAGCGGAACGCCTGACCGCCGAAGGACACATCGTAGAAGCCCCAGGTCGGCGCGGTCAGCGCGCTGGGGTAGCCCATTTCACCGGCCGCAGCCATCAGCGACAGCCGCACCGCGCGGCTGGTGGCATCGCCGGCGGCCCAGCTTTTGCGGGATCCGGTGTTGGGCGCATGACGGTAGGTGCGCAGCGACTGGCCATCCACCCAGGCCAGCGACAGCGCGTTGAGCATGCGCTCGCGGTCCAGCCCCAGCAGGTGCGACACCACGGCAGTGGAGGCCACCTTGACCAGCACCACATGGTCCAGGCCGACGCGGTTGAACGCGTTTTCCAAGGCGAGGCACCCCTGGATCTCGTGCGCCTTGACCATCGCCGCAAGCACGTCGCGCATGGTCAGTGGCGGCCGGCGCAAGGCCTCGGCATTGCGGCTGAGCCAGTCGGCCGTGGCCAGGATGCCGCCGAGATTATCGGACGGATGGCCCCACTCGGCGGCAAGCCAGGTGTCGTTGAAATCCAGCCAGCGCACCATCGCGCCGATGTTGAAGGCGCCCTGCACCGGGTCCAGCTCGAAGCGCGTCCCGGGTACCCGCGCGCCATTGATCACGCGCATGCCAGGGACCAGCGGCCCGAGCAGCTTGCTGCAGGCCGGGAACGCCAGCGCGGCCAGGCCACAGCCCAGGGTGTCGATCAGGCAGTGGCGTGCGGTGGTATACGCCAGCGGCGACGCCACCCGGAAGTCACGCACGTAATCGACGATGTCGGTCATCACCGTATCCCACGGCGGGCGTTGGGTGGCGTTGCTGTCGTRACCGGACATCGCGATCTCCTGTTGAACCTACACCGTGTCGGCGGGGACCCGCACTGCGCCTTCCATCAAGACGCGTGCACTGCGGCTCATGATGGCCTTGGTGACCGTCCACTGCCCGTCAACGAACGCGGCCTGCGCGCCCACCCGCAGCGTGCCGGAGGGATGCCCGAAGGTCACCGCCTCACGCGCGCCACCGCCCGCGGCCAGGTTGACCAGCGTGCCGGGGATCGCCGCAGCGGTGCCGATGGCCACCGCCGCGGTGCCCATCATCGCGTGATGCAGCTTGCCCATGGACAGCGCGCGCKCGTGCAGGTCGATGTCGCCGGCGGCGATGCGCTTGCCGCTGGAGGACAGGTAATCCTGTGCCGGCGCCACGAACGCCACCTTGGGCGTGTGCTGGCGGGTGGCGGCCTGGTCGATGCTGTCGATCAGGCCCATGCGCACCGCACCGTGCGCGCGGATCGCTTCGAAGCGGGCCAGCGCCGCGCTGTCTTCGTTGATCGCCGGCTGCAGCTCGGTGCCGGTGTAGCCCAGGTCGGCGGCGTTGAGGAAGAGGGTCGGAATGCCGGCGGTGATCATCGTCACCGGGAAGCTGCCCACGCCGGGCACGTCCAGGGTGTCGACGAGGTTGCCGGTGGGGAACATTGCCCCGCCGTCGCCATCGTCGGAGGGATCCAGGAACTCCAGTTGGATCTCCGCCGCCGGGAAGGTCACACCATCCAGCTCGAAATCGCCGGTTTCCTGCACCTGCCCATCGACGATCGGCACGTGCGCCAGAATGGTCTTGCCGATGTTGGCCTGCCAGATCCGCACCGTGCAGGTGCCGTTGTGCGGGATGCGCGCCGGATCGATGAAGCCGTTACTGATCGCGAACGGGCCGACGGCCGTACTGAGGTTGCCGCAGTTGCCGCTCCAGTCGACGAGCGCGGTCTCGATCGCGACCTGGCCGTACAGATAGTCCACGTCATGATCCGGCACCGATGCGGCGGCGATGATCACGCACTTGCTGGTGCTCGACGTCGCCCCGCCCATGCCGTCGGTGTGCTTGCCGTAGGGATCGGGCGAACCGATCACGCGCATCAGCAGGGCATCGCGGGCCGGGCCTGGCACCTGCGCAGCGGCAGGCAGGTCGGTCAGCGTGAAGAACACACCCTTGCTGGTACCACCGCGCATGTAGGTGGCGGGAATGCGGAGCTGGGGGAGAAACGCCATATCGAAGTCCTGATGGAAAGACGGCCCGGTGCAGGGCCGTGGTGATGCGGGTGGAATCAGGCGACCTGCGCCGATTCCAGGAAGTCCTGGGCGAACCGCTGCAGCACGCCGCCAGCCTCGTAGATCGACACCTCCTCGGCGGTATCCAGCCGGCAGGTGACCGGCACCCGCAGCTGTTCACCGTCGCGGCGGTGGATGACCAGGGTCAGCTCGGCGCGCGGCACGCGATCGCCGAGCACGTCGAAGGTTTCGGTGCCATCGATGCCCAGTGTCCTGCGGTTGACGCCTTCCTTGAACTCCAGCGGCAGCACGCCCATGCCGATCAGGTTGGTACGGTGGATGCGCTCGAAGCCTTCGGCCGCGATCGCCTCCACGCCGGCCAGCCGCACGCCCTTGGCGGCCCAGTCGCGCGAGCTGCCCTGGCCGTAGTCGGCACCGGCGATGATGATCAGCGGCTGCTTGCGCGACATGTAGGTTTCGATGGCTTCCCACATGCGGGTGACCTGGCCCTCCGGCTCCACGCGCGCCAGCGAGCCCTGCGTGACCTGGCCGTCGATCACGGCCATTTCATTGATCAGCTTCGGGTTGGCGAAGGTGGCACGCTGCGCGGTGAGGTGATCGCCACGGTGGGTCGCGTAGGAATTGAAGTCTTCCTCGGGCAGGCCCATCTTCGCCAGGTACTCACCGGCCGCGCTGCTGGCCATGATCGCGTTCGACGGTGACAGGTGATCGGTAGTGATGTTGTCGCCGAGCACCGCCAGCGGGCGCATGCCGGTCAGGCTGCGCGCACCGGCCAGCGCGCCTTCCCAGTACGGCGGGCGGCGGAKGTAGGTGCTCTGCGGGCGCCAGTCGTACAGCGGGCTGATCGGTGCGCCATGTTCCACCTTGAAGGTGAACATCGGGTCGTAGACCTTGCGGAATTGCTCGGGCTTGACGCTGGCCTTGACCACCGCGTCGATCTCGGCATCGCTCGGCCACAGGTCCTTCAGCGTGATCGGGTTGCCGTCGGCGTCATGGCCGAGCGCGTCCTTCTCGATATCGAAGCGCACCGTACCGGCAATGGCATAGGCGACCACCAGCGGCGGCGAAGCCAGGAAGGCCTGCTTGGCATACGGGTGGATGCGGCCGTCGAAGTTGCGGTTGCCCGAGAGCACGGCGGTGGCATACAGGTCGCGGTCGATCACTTCCTGCTGGATCTTCGGGTCCAACGCGCCACTCATGCCGTTGCAGGTGGTGCAGGCAAAGGCGACGATGCCAAAGCCCATCTGCTCCAGTTCGGTCAGCAGGCCGGCCTCTTCCAGATACAGCTGCACCGCCTTGGAGCCGGGCGCCAGCGAGCTCTTCACCCACGGCTTGCGGGTCAGGCCGGCGCGGTTGGCGTTGCGGGCCAGCAATGCGGCAGAAATCACGTTGCGCGGATTGCTGGTGTTGGTGCAGCTGGTGATCGCGGCGATGATCACCGCGCCATCGGGCATCAGGCCATCGGCCTGTTCCTGCTTGCCCGAGGCCAGCTTGCCTTCATCGGCGATGCCGCGCGCAGCCAGGTCGGTGGTCGCCACACGCTTGTGCGGGTTGGACGGGCCGGCCATGTTGCGCACCACGGTGGAGAGGTCGAACTGCAGCACGCGCTCGTACTGCGCGGTGACCAGATCGTCAGCCCAGAGGCCGGTGGCCTTGGCGTAGGTTTCCACCAGGGCGACCTGGGCATCTTCGCGGCCGGTCAGCCGCAGGTAGTCCAGGGTCTGCTGGTCGATGTAGAACATCGCCGCGGTCGCGCCGAACTCCGGCGTCATGTTGGAGATGGTGGCGCGGTCACCGATGGTCAGCGCGTTGGCGCCCTCCCCGTAGAACTCGATCCACGCACCGACCACGCGCTCCTTGCGCAGGAATTCGGTCAGTGCCAGCACCACGTCGGTGCAGGTGATGCCCGGCTGCGGGCGGCCGGTCAGCTCCACGCCGATGATGTCGGGCAGGCGCATCCAGGACGCGCGGCCGAGCATCACGCTCTCCGCTTCCAGCCCGCCCACGCCGATGGCGATCACGCCCAACGCGTCCACGTGCGGGGTGTGGCTGTCGGTGCCCACGCAGGTATCCGGGAAGGCCACGCCATCGCGCACCTGCACGACCGGCGACATCTTCTCCAGATTGATCTGGTGCATGATCCCGTTGCCCGGCGGAATCACGTCGACGTTCTTGAACGCCTTCTTGGTCCAGTTGATGAAATGGAAACGGTCTTCATTGCGGCGGTCTTCGACGGCGCGGTTCTTTTCGAACGCGGCTTTGTCAAAGCCGGGGAATTCCACCGCCAGCGAGTGATCGACGATCAGCTGGGTGGGTACCACCGGATTGATCTGGGCCGGGTCGCCACCGGCATCGGCAATCGCATCGCGCAGGCCGGCAAGGTCCACCAGCGCGGTCTGGCCGAGGATGTCGTGGCACACCACGCGTGCGGGGAACCACGGAAAATCCAGGTCCTGGCGGCGCTCGATCAGCTGCCGCAGCGAGGGCTCCAGC
Organism: Stenotrophomonas sp. P5_A8; assembly: GCF_056400545.1. Classification (NCBI taxonomy): domain Bacteria; kingdom Pseudomonadati; phylum Pseudomonadota; class Gammaproteobacteria; order Lysobacterales; family Lysobacteraceae; genus Stenotrophomonas; species Stenotrophomonas sp. P5_A8. Next base: position 9,879 of record NZ_JBFULB010000077.1, read on the forward strand.
GTGGCCGGGTCGCAGCGGCGCACCAGGTTTTCGGCCAGCACGCGCGAGGTGTACGGCAGCGTGGCATAGGCACCGGGCTGCAGCGCGTCGACGGCGGCACGGGTATCGAAATAGTCCAGCGCGGTGCCGGGGAGGTTCTTGCGGTACTGAGTATTCATGGCTGGCGATAGCTGCTTGTTGGCGGGCCGGGGCGTCGTGACACCGGCGAAGAAGGAGTAGCGACGCCGCAACGGAGCAGACCGGCATCCCGCCGGCCTGGTCCGCAAAGCACCCGCGAACGGGTGCGGTACGTCTGTCTTACTTGCGCTGGTCGATCGGCACGAAGGCCTGGTCTTCCGGGCCGGTGTAGTTCGCGCTCGGGCGGATGATCTTGCCGTCGATGCGCTGCTCGATGATGTGCGCGCTCCAACCGGAGGTGCGCGCGATCACGAACAGCGGGGTGAACATCGCCGTCGGCACGCCCATCATGTGGTAGCTGACCGCGCTGAACCAATCCAGGTTCGGGAACATCTTCTTGATGTCCCACATCACCGACTCCAGACGCTCGGCAATGTCGTACATCTTGACGTTCTGCTGTTCGGCGGACAGATCGCGCGCGACTTCCTTGATGATGTTGTTGCGCGGATCGCTGACGGTGTAGACCGGGTGGCCGAAACCGATCACGACTTCCTTGCGCTCCACACGGGCCTTGATGTCGGCCTCGGCATCGTCCGGGCTGTCGTAGCGCTTCTGCACTTCGAAGGCCACTTCATTGGCACCGCCGTGCTTGGGACCGCGCAGGGCACCGATGCCGCCGGTGATCGCGCTGTACATGTCGCTGCCGGTCCCGGCGATGACGCGGCAGGCGAAGGTCGACGCGTTGAACTCGTGTTCGGCGTACAGGATCAACGAGGAGTGCATCGCCTTGACCCACGAATCCTGCGGCTTCTCACCGTGCAGCAGATGCAGGAAATGGCCACCGATGGAGTCATCGTCGGTCTCCACGTCGATCGCACGGCCGTTGTGGCTCCAGTGGTACCAGTACAGCAGCATCGAGCCCAGGCAGGCCATCAGCTTGTCGGCGATGTCGCGCGCGCCCGGATGGTTGTGGTCGTCCTTCTCCGGCGACACGCAGCCGAGCACGGACACGCCGGTGCGCATCACATCCATCGGGTGCGCCGACGGCGGCAGTTCTTCCAGCGCGGCCTTGACCGCGGCCGGGATGCCACGCAGCGACTTCAGCTTGGTCTTGTAGGCAACCAGCTCAGCACGGGTCGGCAGCTTGCCGTGGACCAGCAGATGCGCGATTTCCTCGAACTCGCTGGTGTTGGCCAGATCGGCGATGTCATACCCGCGGTAATGCAGGTCGTTGCCGCTGCGGCCGACGGTGCACAGCGCGGTGTTGCCGGCGGCGGTGCCCGACAGGGCGACGGATTTCTTCGGCTTGAAGCCGGGGGCGGTAGTGGTGTCGCTCATGATCCCTCCAGAAAACAGTGTGCGGTCTTACTTCTTGGCGGCAAACAACGCATCGAGCTGCTGCTCGAAAGCGTGGTAACCGATACGGTCGTACAGCTCTTCGCGCGTCTGCATCGCCTCCACCACATTACGCTGGTGGCCCTCGCGGCGGATGGTCTCATACACGTTCTCGGCCGACTTGTTGGCGGCGCGGAATGCGGACAGCGGGAACAGCTGGATGGCCACGCCGGCCGAGGCCAGTTCATCGCGGCTGAACAGCGGGGTGGCACCGAACTCGGTGATGTTGGCCAGCACCGGCACCTTCACCGCATCGACGAAGCGGCGGTAGGTGTCCAGGTCATAGGCGGCCTCGGCGAAGATGCCGTCGGCACCGGCCTCCACGCAGGCGATGGCGCGTTCGATGGCCGCGTCCACGCCATCGACCTGGATGGCATCGGTGCGCGCGATCAGGAAGAAGTCCGGATCGGTCTTCGCATCGGCGGCGGCCTTGACCCGGTCCACCATCTCGCCCTGCGACACGATCTCCTTGCCCGGGCGATGACCGCAGCGCTTGGCGCCGACCTGGTCTTCGATGTGGCAGGCGGCCGCGCCGGCCTTGATCAGCGACTTCACCGTACGCGCGATATTGAATGCGCTGGGGCCAAAGCCGGTGTCGATGTCCACCATCAGCGGCAGGTCGCAAACATCGGTGATGCGGCGCACGTCGATCAGCACGTCTTCCAGGGTGTTGATGCCCAGGTCCGGCAGGCCCAGCGAGCCGGCCGCGACGCCGCCACCGGACAGGTAGATCGCGCGATAGCCGGCGCGTTTGGCCAGCAGGGCATGGTTGGCGTTGATCGCGCCGATCACCTGCAACGGCGATTCGGCAGCCAGTGCGGCGCGGAAGCGCGCGCCAGCGGAGGAAACAGGGGTGCTCATTCGGCATTCCATCGTGGTTGACCCTTGGACAGGCGCAAGGGCCGTGCCAAGTGACAAGTGTCTGATTTCGTTGAGACCGGCCCCGGGGAGACATGTTTCATTCCGCAGCATTGAAACAGATGTAACATGGCTGGAACTGAAACATTGAAACATCCCCCATGTCGATCAGCCTGCCCCGCCACCGTTCGCGCCTGCCCGATCCCGACCCCGGCGCCCTGCCGGTGATCTGGACAGTAAGTGTGTCGCGCCTGACCGGCCTTCTCGGTGATGTGATCCCCGAGTTCGACCGCCGCGCGCGCATCGTGCCGATCAACCTCGGTTTCGAGGAGGCCGTGGATGTCATCGGCCAGCGCCTGCGTCGCGAGCACTGCGAAGTGGTGATCGCCGGCGGCTCGAACGCGGCCTACCTGCGCAGCCGGCTGGAGGTGCCGCTGGTACCGATCCAGGCCAACGGCTTCGACCTGATGGAAGCGCTGGCGCGCGCGCGCCGGATCGCCCCGCGGATCGGGCTGGTGACCCATGCCACCGACGTACCTACCTTCGGCAGCTTCCAGCACAGCTTCGGGCTGGATATCGAACACCGTCGCTTCGTCACCCGCGAGGATGCCCGCGACTGCATCGCCGACCTGCGCGCCAACGGCATCGAAGTGATCGTCGGCACCGGCATGGCCATCGACTACGCCGAACAGGTCGGCCTGCCCGGCGTCTTGCTGTACTCGGCCGATTCGGTGCGCCAGGCCTTCGAACACGCATTGGAGCTGACCCAGACCCTGGCCCGTTCCGGCGCCAGCGCGCCGCGCCGACGCGGTCCCATCAAGCGCCCGCACAGCGACCACGCCCTGCTCGGCGACAGCGCTCCCATGCGGCAGGTGCGCGAGCGCATCGCGCTGTACGCCCCGCACGACAGTACCGTGCTGGTAACCGGTGCAACCGGCACCGGCAAGGAGCTGGTCGCCCGCCAGCTGCACGCCGGCAGCGGCCGACGCGGGCGCTTGGTGGCGCTCAACTGCGGGGCGATCAGCGAATCGCTGCTGGAAGCAGAACTGTTCGGCTACAACGAAGGCGCCTTCACCGGCGCGCGCCGCGGTGGCCGCGTCGGCCTGGTGGAGGCGGCCGATGGCGGCACGCTGTTCCTGGATGAAATCGGCGAATTGCCGCTGCCGCTGCAGACCCGCCTGCTGCGCGTGCTGGAAGAACGCGAGGTGCTGCGGGTGGGCGCGACCGAACCCACGCCGGTGGACGTGCGTGTGATCGCCGCGACCCTGCAGACGCTGGAATCGCTGGTGGAGGCGCAGCGTTTCCGCCGCGATCTGTATTACCGGCTGGCCGCGCTGCGGATCGCACTGCCGTCCCTGCACGAACGGCGCGAGGATGTGCCGCTGCTGGTGGCGCACTTCTTCCGGCTGCTCGGCGCGATGGACACCCCACTCACCCCCGATGCCCTGCAGCGGCTTGGCCAGTACCCCTGGCCGGGCAACGTGCGCGAACTGCGCAACATGATCGACCGGCTGCGCATCCATTGGCAGCAGGGGCACGGTGAACTGTCGATGGCACAGATGCTGGCGTGGCTTCCCGAACTGAACGGCAGCGCGGCGTCTTCAACCCCCTCGCCCACGGCGCCGAGCCGGGGCACGCCCGGCACGGCCCGGCCGGACGCGGCCACCCTGCAGCGTCTGCTCACCGCCTGCGGCGGCAACCGTGAAAAGGTCGCCGAGCAACTGGGGGTCTCCCGTACCACGCTGTGGCGATGGCTGCGCCAGCTCGCGCCGGCGTAGCGTTGCGATCGGCCCTTACGGGAACAACATCCGCTTGCTCCACTGCCCGTCCGCATCCGCTTCATAGCACCAGCGCTCATGCAGGCGGAACTGCGCGCCGTACCAGAACTCGATCCGCTGCGGCACCACGCGCAGTCCACTCCAGCCCTCCGGGCGCGGCACGTCGCGACCCTCGAAGCTGGCCTCCGTGGTGGCCACGCGCGCGTCGAATTCCTCGCGCGAGGACAGCGTTTGCGACTGCAGCGAGGCCCACGCACCGATCTGGCTCATGCGCGGACGCGAGGCGAAATACGTATCGGCTTCGGCATCCTCCACCTGCTCCACGCGCCCCTCGATGCGCACCTGGATGCCGGCCTCGCGCAGGCTGCGCCACAGGAACAGCAGTGCCGCATGCGGATTGGCACGCAGTTCGCGGCCCTTGTGGCTGTCCAGGTGCGTGTAGAACACGAAGCCGCGTGCGTCGAAGGCCTTGAGCAGCACGGTGCGCGCCGACGGCTGGCCAATGCTGTCGGCGGTCGCCACGGTCATCGCGTTGGGTTCGATTTCCGCGCTGCCCTTGGCTTCCTCGAACAGCGCGGCGAAGGTGGACAGCGCTTGGGTATACAGATCGGTCATGGTTGGTTTC